>JAITDJ010000059.1 GCA_031282635.1 Clostridiales bacterium | reverse complement strand
TAAAATATCCGTTCCTTACCGCTTAAAATGTAAAACGCCATAATCAGTCCCATAAGCAGGTTTAGAATATTCTCGCCCGTCGACGATATGGCGTTCAATACGCTTTCAGCAGCGCTCTGCATAAACAGGCTTACCCCGTTTATTATCCGATCCAGGTATTCTTTTAAATTCTCCAGCAAACCTAAATCAAGCAGACTTATCTGAAATCCCGTATAAGTTTCGGAGAACTGGTTCCTTGCTTTAGCCACGGCTTCCGACAGCCCTGTCAGATAATCATCACGCAGGTTCAGCTTGTGCGCGAGCCATCCGATCAATACTCCGATTATCAGAAAAACAGTCAGGTAGGTCAACGCGGTTCCGGCGATCCTATTTTTATAAGCCGATGAAGGCTTAACTTTTCCGCGCTTTTTGAATAACCGCTCAAGCCTTTCGACCGCCGCGCCGTCATAGAACCGCTGAAAGAAATCCACGGCGGGGTCGAGCAGATAGGCAATAATCAAAGCCATAATCAATGGGGCAAAAAGTTCGGTCAGCCATCCGGCCGTTTCCCCCACGCCATTCAGAAACGCCGGAAAAACGCCTAAAAAATACGCCGCCCCGTCCAGCAGGAGTTTTATGACATATATTATGACGAACGTCGCGATTACGTAAAGGCAGATTAAAGCGTACCGTTTCTCCCAAAACCATTTCATATCTTTGTAATTACATGGGTTAAGAAATCCCATACCCTTTCCATGGACGAAATGCTGAAATGTTCGTCGGGAGAATGCACGTCAAAGATATCGGGGCCGAATGAAATCATATCCACTCCGGGCAGTTTACGGGTAAACAGCCCGCATTCCAGACCGGCGTGAATCGCTTCAACCTTAGGCCCGCGCCCGTAGACGCCTTCGTATAGTTTTACAAGCCTGCCGCGCAGTTCCGAACGCGGGTTATATTCCCATTCAGGGTAGTCGCCGCTGGATTCGCAAACCGCGCCGGTCAATTCGGCCAACATTTCTATCTGCGACATCAGCGCGTATTTCCCGGAAGCCACAGAACTGCGCAGCGCGCATGCGAATGAGACAAAACCATCCCCTGTGCGTACCACGCCCAAATTATTGGATGTTTCCGGCAAACCTTGAATATCCGAACTCATTTTCAATACGCCCAGCGGCGTCAGGCATAAAATCGCGACCGTTCGGCGCGCTGTTTCTTCCGTAAACACGCGGCTGCCAGCCGTTTCCGCTCGCATGAGCTCCAGCGCGGCCAGCGGATCGCACACTCGGTATTCATTGCGAAATACAGACTCGTATGATTTTATAAGCCCGGCGGCTTTATCGTAATCTTCCGCCTTAATCGCGATAACGGCCTCCGACTCACGCGGGATAGCATTCATTTTCATACCGCCGCTTACGGATACAAGCCGCGCGTCCAGTTTCGTCAATACGTCGCGCAGCGCGCGTCCGAGCAGTCTGTTGCTGTTCGCCCGGCCTTTTATTATATCCATGCCGGAATGCCCGCCTTTAAGTCCTTTAACGCGAAGCGTGAACTGATCATAAGCCGCGGGTAAATCCGCATATTCCACAGGCGCCTTGGTTTCCATCTTCAAACCGCCGGCGCAGCTGACACAGAAGACGCCCTCTTCTTCTGTGTCCAGATTCAACAGTTTACGACCGGACAGCAGCGAGCCGTCCAACGCCTCCGCGCCAGACATGCCCATTTCCTCGTCCACAGTCAGCAGAATCTCCAGCGGCGGATGCGGTATATCTTTGGAATCCAGCAGCGCCAGCGCCATGGCGACGGCTATGCCATTATCCGCGCCCAGCGTGGCGCCGTCCGCCCTCACTGTGTCGCCCTCAATAATAATGGGAATGGGATCCGTCAAAAAATCGTGCTTTTTATCCGCATTTTTCTCGCACACCATATCCATATGGCCCTGGATAATCAGCGGATCCGCGTCCTCATATCCTCTGGTTCCCGGTTTTTTTATAATGACGTTGTTCACCGCGTCCTGTATCACAAAAAGGCCGCGCTCTTTGGCAAAGCCACACAGCCAGTCGCTTATTTTCTTCTCATTGCCGGAGCCTCTGGGAATTTTACTGATTTCTTTGAAATATTCTAAAACGTTCATGCAGCCCTGCTCCTTTATACGCGTCAATTTTTAAAGCTGTGTATCGGCCCGGGTATACGGCCGCCGCGTTGAATAAAATCCGAGCACGAGAAACGGCTGACCGGCATTACAGGCGCACGCCCCAACAAGCCTCCGAATTCAACGGAATCGCCTGTATTTTTGCCGATAACCGGTATAATGCGTACAGCGGTCGTCTTTCCGTTAATCATGCCAATTGCCGCCTCGTCGGCGATAATGCCCGAAATAGTTTCAGGCGGCGTATCGCCGGGAATAGCGACCATGTCTATCCCCACAGAGCAAACGCAGGTCATAGCCTCAAGTTTCTCCAATGTTAACGCGCCCGCCTCCACAGCCTCTATCATCCCGTGGTCTTCGCTGACCGGAATAAACGCGCCGCTCAGGCCGCCTACATAAGAGGAAGCCATAACGCCGCCTTTTTTTACATTGTCATTCAAAATCGCCACAGCCGCTGTGGTACCCGGCGCTCCGGGCTGCTCCAAACCCATCTCCTGCAGTATTTCGGCAATGCTGTCATTCATGGCCGGCGTCGGCGCCAGCGAGAGATCGATACCGCCGAACGGCACGCCCAACCGGTGAGAGGCTTCCTGAGCGACCAGCTGGCCGACGCGCGTTATCTTAAACGACGTGCGTTTTATCGTTTCGCACAGGGTTTCAAAATCAACGCCCCGCACGTCCGCGAGCGCTCTTTTAACGACCCCCGGCCCGCTTACGCCAACGTTGATAACGCTCTCCCGCTCCGCGACGCCGTGAAAAGCGCCCGCCATGAACGGGTTGTCCTCCACAGGGTTGCAGAACACCACAAACTTCGCGCACGCGATAGAATTGGCGTCACGCGTTAATTCCGCCATTTCTTTAATAATATAGCCCATTTTTCTGACGGCGTTCATATTAATGCCATTGCGCGTCGAACCTACGCTGACGCTGGCGCATACCCTGTTTGTTTCGGCCAGCGCCCTGGGGATGGAACGTACCAGCGCTTTATCCGATTCCGTGCTGCCTTTGTCCAGTAAAGCTGAAAAACCGCCGATAAAATTGACGCCTACCGCCTCGGCCGCGCGATCCAGTGTTTCGGCCACGCTCAGATAATTGTTCGCACGACAGCCAGCGGCCGCTATAGCGATCGGCGTAACAGAGACACGTTTGTTTACAATGGGTATACCGTATTGATTGCCGATGTCGTCGCCTGTTTTGACTAAACCCCCGGCTGTTCGGGTTATCTTTTCGTATATCCGCTCGTTGAACCTGCCGATATCCGTATCGGCGCAGTCCAGCAGGCTGATGCCCATAGTTATGGTACGCACGTCCAGATTCGCCTCGGCGATCATTTGATTTGTTTCGGATATTTCCTGAAAGGTTAACATATTCCACCTATATTCTATGCATACTGTTGAAAATGTCTTCGTGCTGCAGCTTTATCTGAACTCCGATCTCATCGCCCAGCGTTTTAAGGTTTTGAGCCAATTCATCAAACCCCCGGACATTATTCGTGACATCCACAATCATCATCATATTAAAGTAACCCTGGATAATGGTTTGGGAAATATCTAAAATATTAATGCCCTCATTTGACAAAAATGTGCATACCTTAGCGATAATCCCCACCCGATCGTTTCCCAGCACTGTTATTATACCCTTCATGAAAAATTTCCCTTCCCGCAAAAATGTTAGATCGTCATCATTTAAATCGGCGCCCGCCAGCAGATCGGGACGCGTTTCCGCTGTTTTCAGCAGGCTCTGCCGCCGCCGCCATTTCGCGATACTTTTATGACGGCCCGACAACAATTCCTCCGGAACCCTCATGCCGTTGAACACAGCCGGACGCGTATACTGCGGATACTCCAACAGCCCGTCCGAAAAGCTCTCGTTCTGAAAAGACTCGACTTTACCCAACACGCCGGGTATAAGCCTTGAAACGCTGTCTATAATCGCCAGCGCCGCCGGTTCACCCCCTGTCAGCACAAAATCGCCCAAGGATATTTCTTCCGCGCCGACCGCGTCCAACGCGCGCTGATCAATACCTTCATAGTGACCGCACAGCAGAATCAGCCCTCCGCGTCCGGATAATTCCTCAGCTTTGCGCTGATTGTAAGGCCGCCCCCGCGGTGTGAGGCAAATAACCGGCTCGTCCGCCCCCAGAGCGTTACGGGCAAATTCACAGGCGCAAAAAACAGGCCCCGGCGTCATAACCATACCCGCGCCGCCGCCGTACGGCGCATCGTCCGCCTGCCTGTGTTTTCCGACGGAAAAATCCCGTATATCCACGCAATGAACCTCTATTAAACCGTCCTCGGCGGCGCGCTTGAGTATACTGTAGTTCAACGCGTCTCTTATCATATCCGGAAACAGCGTCAATACGTAAAAAACCATCATCTCAAACCTTCCGCCAAATCCACCGTCATCACCCCCGCGTTGACATCAATGGATATAATATACTGTTTTACCGCCGGTATGAGAATGTCGCCTCCCTTTTCCGGACGCGCAACATAAACGTCGTTAGCGCCGGTTTCCAGCACATCGACTATTTTACCAAGACATTCGCCTGTATAACTGACGACATCCATATCATAAAGATCCCGCACATAGTATTCATCCGGTTCCAACGGCAGGGCTTCCCGATCTGTCACGGTAATCCGCCCGCCGCGAAGCCTCTCGGCCGCATCCGCGCCGTCCACTCCTTTGAATTTCAGCGTTACAAACCGCTTATGAGTCCATACGCCTTCGATATCCAGATATAATTCAGGCAGGTTCTCAAATTCTATACGGGCTTTATCCATGCGTTCAAAACGCGTTGGGTCGTCTGTGGAGGGCAGAACCTTAACCTCCCCTTTTATGCCATGAGGCTTAAGTATCTTACCGATTACGAACATATAACCACCGCTTATGTTAACAATATTTTAACGCCAATGCCCAACAGTATAACGCCGCCGGCGATCCCGACGTTTTTGTGCAAAAAACCGCCTATTTTATAACCCAGGAACACCCCCGCGCCGGAAAACACAAACGCTACCGCGCCTATAACAATTGACGGCATAAGCGGCGGCGTTCGTGTCAAAGCAAAGCTTACGCCCAGCGCGCAGGCGTCTATACTGGTGGCTACAGCCAGCGCGCACATGTTTTTTACAGACAGAATCTGATCCGGGTCAACAACCGTTTCGTCTGATTCCCAGGTTGTTAAGCTCTCATAGATCATCTTAACCCCGATCGCCGCCAGCAGGCCAAAGGCAATCCAATGACTGAAATCCTCGAACGCGCCGGTAACGATTTGACCTAGATAAAACCCTATAATAGGCATAATAAATTGAAATAGGCCAAAATAAAAGCCGAACAAGAGGGAATAATACAATTTATAATCGCGTTTCATCGCGATACCGCTGGCGAGAGATACCGCGAAAGCGTCGGCCGCCAAGCCTGCAGCCGCTAAAAAAACAGTAAGAATATTCATTATTATCCCATCGTTTATTTACTCGTGTAGTGATTCATATAGGATTGTATGCCAAAAAAACGACTTTATTCTTATAGCTTCGTATTGTATACTATATTAACATAAATAGATTTACGGAGGAATAGTATGCCCAACGAAAAATTAGTGATTTTAAAAATGCTTGAAGAAGGCAAGATCAGTGCGAAAGAAGCGGGGCGCTTATTGGAAGCGTCCGATCGGGAAGACAGCCGGCCCCCGCGCCAAACTTACGGCGGCCAGCCTGGGCAGTCCGCTTCACCGGGCGGTTACGACCCCGGCGCGTCATATCCCGGCGGCGCCAATAACCGCCCGTATGACGATACGCCACGGCCGGCCGGTGGTTTGGACGGTTTCGCCGGCGACTTGAGCCGCAAGTTCGACGCGTTTGCGCGTGACCTTGAGCCGAAACTCCAGCGTTTCAGCGAAACAGTGGTTGAAAAGACCGCTGATTTTGCCGACAAAATCTCCAGAAGCTTGGAAGATTCAAGTCGGCCGCCGGCGCGCTCCCCTTTGCGCGCCGACAGCCAGGAGAAACGTTTCGAGTTATTTGTTTCGCCCGGATACAACGAATTAAATATAGCGGGGCTTAACGGCGACGTACTTATTCACGGATATAACGGCGACAAGATATCCGCGTCGGTTTTCTGCAGACCCAGACGGCTGAACGCGCCGCTGTCATTTATGCGCCTGGGCAATAAGTATTTTTTGAATTACGACGACGATGAATTTGAAAAAGTTACTGTGGACGCGTACGTACCGGAGAGCATGTTCAATGTTGTTACCGTAAATACTATAAATGGCATATTGGATGTTTCAACCCTGTCGGCGGAGAATATCTCGCTGAATAATTCAAACGGCCAGACCAAGCTGCAGTCATTGGCCGCCGATTTTTTAAGAACAGAATGCAATAACGGCAGGCTGGATATCGGTATCGTAAAAGCGCGCAACGCCCGTGTGGAGAACTTCAACGGCGCCATTGACGTACTGGATCTCGATAGTTCGAACCTTAAGCTTACGAGCGTCAACGGGGGAATTGTCGTCAACATGTCGCATTACGCCGCGTTTTCCGATTATGTATGGGACATAGAGTCCAGCAACGGTAAGATGACGCTCAATCTGCCCACATATCCTGATCTGGGTTATCATGTTAAAGCCCACGCGTCGCTGGGGCAGATACGTATCGGTTTGACTAATTTGAATTACCTGTTTAACAGTTCCTCACTTACAGAAGCCAAGTCCATAAGTTTTGACAGATGTTCCAAAAAGGTCAAACTGGCTCTGGAAACCTCGAACGCCACACTGCAGATAAACTGACATGCGATTAATTCTGTTCATTATCCGAATAGGCAAAGAGGCCTCCAAAGATGATTTATTCGCGATGGCCGGTCAATTGACATACAAAATGCTGCTGGCGTTTTTTCCTTTCCTCATCTTTTTGATATCACTGTTGGGGTTTGCGAATCTGGACGGGCGTTACTGGATGCAGACCCTGTCCGCCGCCATACCCGCCGAGGCCGGGCGCCTGCTGGATGTGTTTTTCGACGAGGTAATTAACGTGCGCAGCGTTGGGGTACTCTCCGTCAGTTTGCTGGTAAGCCTTTATAACGCCTCTTCGGGTTTTTTTGTTGTAATACGCTGTGTAAATCAAACGTATGGATATAAAAACTGCCGTCACTTTTTAGTCAACCAGCTTGTCAGCATAGCCCTGGTTATTATGTTCGCGCTGTCGCTGACATCCATGCTGACGCTCTTGATATTCAATGATAATATCTTTGCTTTCGCCGAGCGGATGATGCCGTCCGCTCCGTATGTAAAACCGGTGTTCGCGTTCGTGGGGCTATTAATCACCGCTGGGGTTCTGCTCATTACCACAATGATGATCTACAAACTCTCCAACTGCAAAAACCCCCGCCTGTTCAGTGTAATGCCCGGTGCCGTCGTGACTGTGTCAATGTGGATTGTCTCATCAAAAATATTTAATTTATATATCAATAATTTCGCCCGATATTCCAAAGTATACGGCAGTATCGCGGGGGTGTTTATATTAATAATGTGGCTGAACATTATATCCACCGTCCTGCTTTTGGGCAGTGAAATCAACTCCATGCTGGATAAAAGCGCGGAGTCCGAATGAAATGCGCAGGCTTTATATTCGGCTTGCGCCTGCCTCTTTGAGCATATAATCACATTAAACATTAAGGAGGATATTATGAGCGATTACAATAATAATCAACCGCCTTCAGGGGAGCGGCCCAGAAGTCCGGGACCTGATTCCCATATCAGTCAATCGAATTCTCCGCGGCAGACCCCGCCTGACCAAACGGCATGGCAGGGGCAGCCGTCCGATCCATGGCGAACCCCGCCCGAACCCCGCGCGCCCTATGTCCCCGACAGGCCGCCGGTAAACGGCGGCGCTAATGACTGGGTATATGAACATCCTCAAGCGCCCAGGGGCGGGGACACATCCGTAATGAGCGTTAAAGATTGGCTGAAATGTTATTTATTGATGCTTATACCATTCGCGGGCTTTATACTGCCTTTTGTATGGGCTTTTGGCGGCGGCAATTTAAACCGCAGGAATATGTTCAGGGCGATGCTGATACTGTGGGCTATAGGACTGGGCATTTACACTGTACTTTTCCTTTTGATATTCGCGGCAGTCATGAGCGTACCTTATTTTGCAGAATAAAATACACAATATCCCGCCAGCGCATGAGAAGGAAAAGACTGTACGCGCCTTCTCCTTTTTAGACAGACGTTTGTCTAAAATGGGACGCGCCATATGCTGTATATTATTTACCGCTCTGGGATGCCTTGAAATGCTTGCTTTTTCATTTGAGGGCATATTCTCAATAATCGCCTCAAGGGTATGGCTGTTATTTCTTATTTCCTTCTTCATCCTGATTATAAGGAAGGAAGTACTTGGTCTCATAAATGATATATGTTCGGGCCGCTTCGCCGGACCCATAATAATGGCCGCCATAACATTTTTTGTTTTTTTCGGATGCGGCAGCCCGAATATCCGCTGGATAGATTACGAAGGCGCGCAGCAGGTCGCGGCAGGCTTAGACGCCCTCTCGGCGGCCGATTTCAGGTATACGCAACTGGCTTTTTTAGGATATCCGGCCAGACAATATGTAATGTTAGCCCTGCCCAGCGTTTTAGGGGGCAGAAATATGTTATCGCTGCAATTTGGCTTTGATTTTATATTCGCAGTTTCCGCTCTGGCTATGTACACGGGGTTGAATGAATATTTTATAAAATATAAACCCCATCTGGCCCAATACTCTTCGATTATTACCCTCATGACCTTAACAAGCCCTGTGATAGCCGATCTAACGCGTATCTGCGAACAATCTCTGCTGCCTTCCGCTTTTACAATGATGGGGCTCGGATGTTTTCTGATGTATATACGCAAGGCTAACGTGACCTCTGTGATAGGAATCGCCTTCAGCGGCGTCACACTGGCCGCCGTTTACACCCCCGGATTCGCATCGGCCTTCTTATTGATTGCTGTTTTGATCAAACATATGTTTTGCAGAGATATGGAGACGCGCATTCCGGAAAACGCCAAGCTCGGGGAAGGCGCCGTTTTGGATTTCAGCCTGGCGCTGTTAACGGGTATAACCTTATTTTGTTCGCTTAAACTCATATCCGAAGGCAACGCGATAAGCGGCGATTCCACAACTCTGGAATTCTTAATCTCGGCGATTAAGCAGATTCTAACAGAAAACCCATATGGCATATTCAGAATGTTAACCCCTGTTGTTTTGCTGTTTGCCGTTTTGGCCTTAGCCGGGGTTTTCGGCATATCTGATCTGCAGCTGATACTATGGGCCTGCTCAACCATAGCGGCGTCACTGATTATGAAGGGTTACAACACAAACTCCATTGTGTCTGTCCATCGAGGTTCCGTCACGGTTCCCGTATTGGCCGGCATTGTCGGTTTCAGATATTTTGACTGCGTTCATTCATATCTAAAAAATAAAACGCTTAACCGTTTACTGTCTTATGGATTTTGCCTGTTTATTATGTTCATCGTATCGCTGAACATCGCGTCGCCGCAGTTCATGCCCCGGATTTGGTCCTCCGCGCCGCAGAAGATACAGACGCGGATTGCTCTGGAGTCTCAGGATATGTTAAACAACCCGGAATTTAACAAATCCGCGCCTCCGGTACTGGTGTATTTTACTGAAGACGGCGTTCGGGCCAACCCATATGAGCACCTGAAGTATATAAACCCTTCGATGCGCGCGTTAACATCAGATCACGGCGTAATTGAAGAACCGTACTCGATTGAAAACGGAGCGATCATTTACGCTTGGGAGTCCGCCGTCCTTCCTGATGAGTATAAAACCATGAACGGTTTTGAAACATTAAACTGGTTAATCGACGGGAAAGCAATCAGAATTCGGCGGTTGTTAATCTCACCGAGGTAAAATTCGGCGGCGCCCGGCGGAGGCTTGAATAGAACGCCCATAAGGTAGTATTGCCGCGCGTAAGCGCGGCGCGTATTCACGCTTTATCGTTTTCCAGCAGTTCAATAAGCACCTTAAGCTGTTCCTCCGCGGCCAGATACGCGTATCTGCCGCTGCCATCGCCATATTCGCCCGTCTGCTCCAGCGTCATACCAAACGCCTCGCACGAAGCGACGGCGTTTTTCATGCCTTTCACCTGAAACGCCAAATGATGTACGCCCTCCCCGTGTTTGTCCAAAAATTCACGCCAGGTAGACGGCGATTCATTCGGTTCAATCAGTTCCAGCTGGAAATTTCGCCCCACATTGAAAAACGCCAGCTTTGCCTGCGCGTCCGGCGCCGGCGCCCCCTTATAACGTACCTGAGTAATCGCGTAATCGCCGCCTCCAACGGTCGGCGGAACCGGAAGTCCTAAAAATTCGGCCCATTTGGTTTTTGCGGCTTCAATATCTTTTACAATAAAGCCCACTTGCGCTACAAGATTTGTTCCAACTACTCCGCTCATACAAAACTCCCTTCATACATTTTTTTGATTAGTTAATCATAACAGTCATTTCACATATTAACAACCTATCTTATCGCCGCCAAAGACCGCGCGGCATACGTATTATCCCGCGTTCGCGATTTTCTTAAATAAATCCGCGAATATGGCGTCGCGATTCACATAGTACGCCACTTTCATAAGATGGCGCCGGGGATCGTACACATAACCATGATCATAACTGGGTATCGGAGCGGTAACCAGTGAATCCAGCACAAACTGTTCCGATAGAAGCCACGCGACTGTCGACGCGTCCCAAATCACGCGGCTCCAGCACTCGTTTAAGCCGCGCGCGCCGCGTGCCAAGACTTCTTCGCAAGTAATATCGTAAAGGTAATCCCCTAACGTGGATTTTCCCTTGATATAATGACGCAGTTCCGGCTCTGTAGTGGCAAGGCGATCCACCGCTCCGCCGCACGGCAGCTGCACCAGCGGCGCGCCGGAACCGAAAACAACGCGCCCTGCGGCCACGTCCTGCTTCAGGTTGAATTCGGGCTCCGCCGGCCAATGATGAGCGTGCCCGCCCAAAAATACAATGACTATACGGCCGGCGATCTCGGGTTCCATCAAAAGCGCGGAAGCGACGTTGGTTATGGCCCCTATGGCGAGAACATAGAGAGGCTTGTCCGGCGTGCGCGCCATCGCGCGTTTAACAAGGTCGCGCGCGGCGTCCGACTCTACAGGCGTCTTTTCATCGGGCAAATATCTGTCCGAACCGCGGAAAGCCATTTTATCTTTACCGCACAGGTTCATCACGTTTAAAATCTCCTGGTAACTTTTTTCCATGCCCTGCGCCGGCGAATCAGACTTGTAATTATAAAACGGCGCGGCGTAAACCGCTTCCGTCCGCAGCTTTTCTTCTGAAAGCAGCAAATATGACAACGCGTACTGATCGTCTATTTCGTTGAAAGCGTCCGTATCCAAAACCACGTCCGCAGAGCCCTGAGGTCTTTGCAGACGGCTAATTAAAAATGAATTGTCAATCTTCATAAGATTCTCCTCCACCTTCCACAACCAGTTCGTCTGGATCCACTGCGCCGCCGTAAACGTCTGCCAGCGTCGCCTCGTAATCCGCGTGAAAAAATTGCTCGTCGCCTAAAGCGATGATTTCATCGTTCAGCCAGTTCAGCAATTCAGCGTTGCCCTTTTGTACGGCCGGGGCAATCGTATCCAAACCGCCCAGACTGGGTATACCCACAGTAAAACCCGGATTTTGCAGCGCCCACGCCAACACCTCGGTATTATCCGTTGAAAGCGCATCCGCCCGTCCGTCCAGCAAGGCATTAAACGTTTCGGTGTATTGATCAAATTTTAACAAGTTTACCTCCGGATGGTTCTCGGTGAAATATGTTTCGGCCGTGACGCCTTTCGCCACAGCCAGCGTCTTGCCGTTCAATTGCGACACGTCGGTTATCAGCGCGCTGTCCGGACTGACTACGCCCAGAGCGACTTTCATATACGGCAGAGCGAAATCCACCTTTTCCGCCCGCTCTTTTGTGACGGTAAAGTTTGCTAAAATAATGTCTACCTTGCCTGTTTCCAAAAATTCCACGCGGCTGGCCGGCTTCACGGACACATATTTGACAGCCGTGCCCAAATCCTTAGCGAGCCGTTCAGCAAAGTACACGTCGTATCCCTGATATTTACCGAACGCGTCTATATATCCAAAAGGACTTTTATCGCTGAATACGCCGATTATGACTTTACCGCTCGCTTTTATATCAGCCAGCGAGCGAAAGGCGTTACCCATCGTCTCGGCCGCCGCCGAAGCGGGCCCGGCGACGCAGGCGGTCATCGTAAACACAGCCAGAATAACGCTTAATAATACCGCTGTTATGTCGATGAGCTTCACTGAAAAATTCCTTTCCGCTTTTTATTACACCCAAGCTGCCGCGGAAACCACTTTGCTCTGTGTTTCATTTCCCCGCCGGACTGACCACATTGTATCTGCCCGGCCTGTTGTCGGCCTCAAAGCTGCAGATTGCGCCGAATATGCAGTAGTCGCACGCTGTGCCGCCGCCTTTCTTATACGGAAAGGCCTCAATATTACCCGAAAGGATATCGCCGCCGATAGACGCGATCTTCCCATTCACGCGCGCCCGCAGCCCGCTAAACGATTCATTGTCCATAACAGACGACGACGCGCCGAAACCGCCGTCGGTTTTGCGCACTGAAACCGGGATAATAGCGGATTCCCCCTCAAGGCCGCTGTCCATCGCGTCCACAACCGTTTTGTCCGCCAAAACCAGGCCGCTTAATTTAAAACACGCAAGCAGGCTTTCCTCCGCCGATACGCCGGGACGCGGCTCATCAATAACAGGATCGTTTATATTAAAGTAAAACACGCCGCCCGGCATAATCTCCAAATCGCAATTATCGCCGAACAGCTCGCGGCCGTTTTGTATGAGCGCGTCCATATACAGAAGCAATTGCAGCTGCATACCGAAATATACGTCGCTCAGGCTGAATTTTTTATTGCCCGATTTATAATCAATTATCTTGATATACCGCTTGCCGCCGCTGTCAAAGATATCGACACGGTCGATACGGCCGGTCAGTGTCATTTTCCGTTCCCTGTTCAGATTTATATGAATGGCGGTTACAGGCGCGCCGCCGGCGGTTAGCGGGTTATCGTCCCGCAGCGCGCCGGAATAGCTGAACGCGATTTCGGCGCCGTAGGGCTCGAACGCGCCCTGTTTAATATGTTCGGCCAGCGCCCATATGGATCGCTTGCAGATACGGCGTATGCGCGCCAGCAGATATTTGAACCGCGCCGTGGAAAAAAACGCGGGTATTTCCGGGCTTAACGCGTCCACGCACATATCGGTCAGCGCATTTATCCTGTCGCGCGTTAAATCACTCCAGCTTTCGCCCGCCTCACTCAGCCTGCGGCTAAACATTTCCAGCACATTATGAAATAAATTCCCCGTATCCAATGGATCGACGGTATACAGCCGGCGTTCGCGCGCTTTTAGGTTATATCGCATGAAATAGGCAAACGGGCATTCAACATATCGTTCCAACCGCGACACGCTCGTTATCAGTTCGCTCCCGTACACTCGCATGGCGGAGCGCTCCGACAGCCCGCGCCGTTCACGTCCGATCTTTATAACGTTCTCCATTTGGCTTAAAGCGGCGCCGTAAACATCATGGCTTTTTAATAAGCCATATACGTCGCGCATGTCCGGCGACATTTCCTCGCCGCTCATGTACCGCCGCATCATCACGCCCATGCGGGCCAGCATGGGGCGAGCCGGGACAATCCCATCGGCGGGGCGTTCTAAACGCGCTTTCGGGAACATCCTTAACAGCGCGTCCACACAGTTCGCGGGCTTCAGTTCCTTTCCGCCGTCAAACCGGCTGTATAACAGATAAAGCGCGCCGGACGGCTTTGCCATAGCCACGTAGGTTAAGAACCTGTCTTCACCGCTCCTGCGCCTGCCGTCCGAACCCGCCTCGATGCCGATCTGCGTTAGAAACACCCGATCCTCATCGTTTAAAAGCCCTCCGCCGGGCGGGGGGGCGGGCAGGGCGCCTTCATTCGCACCCAGCACAATCAACGCTTTTACGCCGGGCAGACGCGACCGTGTTAAATCCCCCGCCACAACCTGATCCAGGGACGGCGGAATAACGCCCATGTCGGAAGTGGAAAAACCCGCATCCAGTATTTTTCCGAATTCGGCGACAGCGATTACGCTGTCACCCAGGGTTTCAACCAGTTTGTCAAAAACAGCGCATACTTTCATCCATATCTGGCTATGCCGGCGCGCGGTTTCATTGTCACCCGCGCTCGTCATCGCAACCGCCCACGTTTCCAGCGTTTCATTCACCTTCAGCCGCTCCAGCATGTTAAAAATCCGCTCGCTGTATTCCCTTACGGAGATTCTTTTCGCGGGCAGCCCCATCACGAACGGGTTCAGAGCGTCTAATACGCGGACGCGCAATCTGTCGGCCCGCTCCGCCCCTTCGCCATAATCCCATCGCCCGGCCCATTGATAGCCCTTCACACCATACCCAAGCACATAATTCTCCAGCTCGTCCACGTCGCTTCTGACAATGCCCGTCATATCGGTTCGCAAAAACCTAAAAACCCCTTCATACGCCATACGCTTCGACGCGGTCTCCACGGCCGCCCGGATCAGTTCCACCAGCGGATGCCGCATAATATCCGCGCGTACGTCAATAAAAAACGGTATGCCATACAGGCCGAACACGCGCCTGATCTTCTTCTCATAGGAACCCATGTCGCCTGTCAATACGGCTATATCGCGATATCGCGCTCTGTTATCGCGCAGCAGCCCGATAATCTGTTCAGCCGCCGCCTCAACCTCGGATTCCCGATCATACGCCTCAAAAATGCCAATTTCCGAGGCCGGCCCATTATAAACCCCCGCGTTGAGCTCGAAAAAGCGATGCCGGAAAAAATCCAGAGCATTATTCATATTTCTGTTAAGGAATACGGGCGGATCGATCTCAACATGATGATCCTCCGCCAGTTTGGTTATCTGATTCGCCGCCCGCTTTGTTTCATAGAAAAAATCATATGGCCGCAGAGGGTCATATCTGACCGCGCCCCCATTGACAGTAACGGTTATTGTCACCTGCCGGGCTTTTTGCATAATACGTTCCAATACCTTGCGTTCCTGCGCGGTAAAGCCATGAAACCCGTCCACCCACACCCGCGCGCCGGTTAATTCGTCGGTGTTTAATATTTTATCAGGCAGGAAATCGAGCGCCTCATCCAGCGAAAAATAATTGGCGCGCAATATCTCGGCGTAACGGCGGTATATTAACCACAAATCCGTCAATTTACCCCTCATCAGCTCGTTGGACGCGGCGTCGCGCGCTCGCAGCAAATCTTCCTGGGCAACCCCGTATTGATAAAACTCCGAGATAGTATCTGACAAATTACCAATAAACCCTTGCTTATCCGCGGACTTGCCATAAAAGTTAAGCTCACCGCGGAGATCCGCCGTAATCTTGCGCAGCAGCATAACCTTGCCCACATCGTCCAAAAACGCACCGCGCGGCGCTCCGGCGCGGCTGAATACACGAAAGGCCATGCGCTTAAAGCTGAGTACCGAAACGGTTGTGGCTTTACCCGGCGAAATCTCCACGATATTTTTCTCCGACTGCAGAGAATATTGCTCCGGAACCAGATAAACGACGTTATCCCCGGTAAATTCCAGAATTTCACGCAAGCACGCGCGGGTCTTGCCCGAACCCGGCAGGCCCATAATATATCTGAGGCTCATAGACACATCCTGACGGACGCGTTATTTTTATACATAGACACACCCTGACAGCCGCGTTATTTTTATAAGACGCCGCAATAATATCCGACAGACCGTAATTCCCGACCGGATCCCGTCGTGTATATTGTACACGATGGCTCCCGGCTGCGCAACATAAGGAAACCATAGACACGGCAGCTCTTTTCCGTTTTTCGGTTTTATGAATATTTTATCCAGTTTTATAATATCATGTAAGGAATATTACCCGCGGCGCGGCGCAAACGCCGCGGGTATAAGGAGGGCTCCGGATGGCCGGTACCAGAATTTTTGTACTTCAGCTGAAAGACCTTATAAAAACCACACTATTCGCAGTGTTGGGGCTGGTGTTAATCCTGCTCCTTGTCTACCTGTTTGTCCCACGCGGTAAAGACACGGAGCCCGCCGGATCCGGCGCGCTGTACATACCCGGTACATATTCCGCGGAGATTATACTGAATGACTCGCCGGTCGCAGTCAATGTAACCGTTTCGGCCGATGAAATCCTTACGGTGCAAATGAAGAGCCTCGAAGAAACGCAGGCTGTTTTCTACCCGCTGGTTCGGCCGGTTATGGAAACACTCGCGAAGGAGATTGTGGAGTATCAGACGGCAGACTTAACCCCGTCTTCCGAATACCCCGTCACCGGGCGGATCATCCTGGACGCAGTGCAGACGGCTTTGGACAAGGCGATAATTGATCCCGGTAAAGTCGCCGTGAGATAACAGATGATTTCGGCAAAGTTACTATTTTTTAAAAACCGGCGGGCCGCTTCGCGTTATTCGCGCGGCGGCCCGTTTTGTGTTATTTATTATACGATTTCTTACATAAATTTCTTAGTAACACGGATAAAAAGAAAAAAGGCCTTACAGAAGTGGATAGATGAGATTATGGCATTACTTATTTCATTTAAACAGACTCTTCCCGGCTTATCAAATTTTCGGATAAAATGTTTCTCAGCGCGCTGCCGCTGCCGCAATGTGACTGCACAATGGCAATATCGCGATAAGCCGCCATCTTCCTGGCGATTATCGCCATCTTATGGGAGACGGGGTTGGTGAACAGCACGATTAGGTCCGGCCGGCCAATCAGCCCTTCCAAGTTGTTTTCCGCCTGGGTGTAAACTTTAGCTTTGCATCCGTACTCTTTACAAATGCCTTTATATTGACATACCATACGGTCATGCCCGCCGACAATAACGACGATCATACATTATGGCCTCCTTTCTTTTACGGTATATGGAAAGCGGAACGAATGAAAATACGGAATTTTCATTCGTTCCCGTGTGTATAGCGGATTTAATTTATCTTGCAATCGCCGCGCCAAAATCTATGCACTGCCGGGCGGTATTGTCACGAGGCTCGTCATTGACAATCAAGCTTTCCACGACAAGTTCCGCCCCCGCTTTTTTCATGCGCTCGCCCCAATCGCGCATCCATTCGCCAATGCCCCAGCCATATGAGCCGAACAGCGCCAACTTTTTACCGCCGACACTCCCCTCAATGGAGACGATGAACGGTTCAAATTCGCTTTCTTCTAATACCTCCGAGCCCATAGACGGGCACCCCAGAGCCACCACGTCCGCGTCCAGCGCGGCGGAAGCGTCGGCGGAGGATACCTCGGTCAGTGTGACCGCTGCGCCGGCGTCTTGCGCGCCTTGCTGAATCAGTTCGGCCATAGCCTTTGTATTACCTGTGCCGCTCCAGTAGACAATGTTGATTCGCATAATCTTATTCTCCTTTGATTTTTTATAGTTAACCCGCTTTAAACATATTTATAGCCGTATGAATCGGTATGGGCGAACTCAATAAATCCACCGCGTATCTCTGCGCCTCGTCAATCCGATTGAATATTTCCCGCGCCCGTTCGACATTATGATACACTTTCCAGTATAGGCAGCAGATGTAATTTTTGCCTCCATTGGCGATAAAACTCCATACGTCGTCAGCAGGATATCCGAGAAATACGCCTATTTCATGCGGGAATCCCGAATTCGAAAAACGGCGTCTCAAGTACCGAAGCATCTCTCGGGGATCGCGCCCCGCAGGATAGCCATACCGGGCTAACAGCGCCATGGCCCGAATGTCTTGCAATAGGACGCGTAAGGCCGATTCGTCATAACTAAAAAGCAGAACGGCGCCGCGCTGATTCACTATTTCCAGTGTTCGCAGCCCAGTCGCTTTTCGAAGCGCGTTTTGCCGTTCATGCCAAAAAGACAGACAATGCGGGTTTAGCGTAAAGAGTGAGGCGGGTTTCGCGCCCCGCAGGATAGGGGCTGTAAAGTAGAGGAACATATTATCCATATTCTGCTGGCAGTGCATTTCACGAATCTGTGCCATAAACATAGCTTGCTTTTTAGTAAATTTCCTCAAATTACAATTCCTTCCTACAAATTCTGTTAGTTATGACTAACTAATGTTTAAAATAATCACCTGCTTTTTTGGCTTAACGTTATCATTGGGGATAATCGCCAGTTTTTCTCGAAAAATTCGCCGAGGTACGGGCGTGAATCAGCGTCTCGGCAGGCCGTATATCTTCCCGCCGCAGCGCCGTACCACAAAGGCGCTGTGCGGGTAAATACACGCGGGAACCGCACTACACGATTATCTTCACGGCCATATCACGGTTGATAGCCACTCGGGATTCCTTTATATTTACAATTACGTTGCCGCTGATTTCCGTGATAAGCGTTACGTATGTACCTGGAACAAAACCAAGGGTTTCGAGAAATTGACGCGTTTCTTCTTTACCTCCCACTTTTTTGATTGAATTTGCCTCTCCGACCTTCGCCATTGTTAAAGGCATCATTATTCACCCGTCCATTCTAAAGCGGTCTGCGACCGTAAATGGGGCCGCGCCCCCACCCTTTCGAAGGGAATCGGGAAATAAATGCCCGATTCCCTTACTCGGCGATAGTATACCGCGCAACGATATT
>JAITDJ010000117.1 GCA_031282635.1 Clostridiales bacterium | reverse complement strand
TTTTTGACCGGATACCGCCGGGGATATGGCTTTCAAAATATTCCAGCGTGGTTACGCCCTCGTCCGTAATGCTAAAGCGCGTATTGTTGTTGTCCTGTATCTTTTCAAGATACGCGCCGTCCACCATTTCCTCCAGGGTTTGCTGCATTGTGTAGTAATCCATATACTCGCCTTCACGCACAAAATCCGTCAGCTGGCTGCGTGAAAGCGGTAAGTCCATCTTGTTGATCAGATACAGCAGCACCAGTTTGTTCTCGACCTGCATGTATTCCGTGTCATTAATATCCATCAATCAAATCACACCCATCTGTGTTAAAACATAATGAACCCGGCGCCGCGCGGCGACAGTAACATCATACCCGTGGAGCGTCCAAGTTCAGCTCAATGGCCAGCGGGAGTACCTCGCTGGCTATTTTCGCAGCCGCATTGCTGACACTGGGGTTCTGCGCGGCCACAACCAGCGCGAACGGTTTTTCCTCTAGGAAGCATGCAATCCACGATATAGTACCTTTGACAATTTTAACGCCGCTGTCATTTAAACGCTCGGAGCTCTGGGAGATTTCGGCCGTGCCTGTCTTAGCCGCGGCGGTATATCCCAGTTTTTTCATTTCCGCGCCCAACTCAGCGGCTGTGCCGTTTTCACGGCATACGCCTTCCATCAGTGTTTTTAAGTCCAGAGCTTCGGCCGACGTGATATTTATGAGAGAACTGTCCAGGTATTCGGGTCTATCCGGATTGTTTTTTTCAATGTCCGAGCCGTCCTCGCGATCCGCGATCCGGCTGATTATATAAGGCTGACAGGCCCTGCCATTATTGGCGACGGCCGATATCAATATATTCATCTGATATGGCTGCGCTTTCACATCACCGCCGTCCGCGTCCTGTCCGGAACCGCTCCAGCCTATGCCATAGTCTGACAAATTTTCGGGCAGCATAACCCGGCTTACAGGGTTTACTAATTTTTGGCCCATATATGTAAAAGTTTTATTATATCCCAGATCCTCGCAGACAGTAATTAACTTTTCACGGCCGGCTTCGGAAGCCAGCCAGGCGAACATGCAATTGCACGATACAGCGAAACCTTGGGCCAAAGTAACCTCACCGTGCGGGTTCGGACAAGTCACTTTCTTGTTCTCGCCATGCTTGCCGCTTGACAATTCCAATTCCCCGACGCAGGTAAACAAAGCGCTGTCCAGGTGGTTTATCTTCATATCTTTAGCATATCGCATCGCCGTTAAGGCGGTCGCGATTTTTTGTATGGAGCCCGGCTGATATACGCTATCCACAACCCTGTCAACCATCCAAGCCTCTTTTTTGTCGTAATCCTCGTCATAACGCGACAGTGAAGGGCTGCCGACCGAATATGACGGGATGGATGTCCATCCCAATATTTCACCGGTTTTGTAATTGGTTAAGATTGCGGCGCCATTATCGGCGCCCGACGCTTTCAGAGCCTCATTCAGTCTCTTATTGAATACGCCGGAAACAGTTATATAGACGTCATGCCCCTTTTTAGCATATAGATCGCCGATTCCGTCCTCGGCGTTGAACGATCCGCCGTGCCTGCCGTACAATTCCCGGTTTTCCAAAATAGCGATTCCATATTTGCCGCCATATAATGAATGATAAATGCTGTCCAAGGCATTTCGGACATCTTCAGGGCTTTGCCACTGCATAAGCATTTCTTTGGTTTTCGTCTGATTCGCGGGCCATTCGAGATTTTCGCGATCCACTATTCTGCCTTTATTTCCCTGGATTATATCGGTTTGCAGGTGGGTATTCAGCCCGGAAGCGATATAAGCGTCGCCATTAGCCAATAGCTTCTGTCGGAACCCCATTAATATCAGCAAGGTTAAAACCGTCGTTATAAACATGGTTATACCTGCCGTTTGTCTGCCGCCGCGCATGTGTTTATTCCCCGCTTTCCGTTCTGCATTCCGGCGGAAGGCCGGTCTCCGTATCTTTGACGTTCGTCAGTTCCGCAGTTCCCGTCAGTTCCGCGGTTTCCGCTGTCTCTGACGGTTTATTAGCATCCGCTTCAGAGGCTAATGCTTCGCCGCTTAACGGTTTTGCCTCGGACTTAATCCAGCTCATCTTAACGGCGTCAACCAGCGCCAGGCATATAAACAGTACCAGGCCGGCCGAGCCGGCGCGCGATAAGAAAGGCATGGGGAGGCCCACAATAGGTATACCCAGACGCAACCCCATTATGTTCACGGATACGCCCGTCGCCGAAGCCAGATTAACCATTACGCGCAGCGCGATAAACACGCCGATCAGAAAGCAGACTACGGCCAAGTGATACCGTTCAGCGCGTATGCCTTGAAAATAACAGCCATACGCCGTCAATAAAATTAAAATGATAAATAGTACGCCTGTCCTCACTCCCAGCTCTTCAAACAGCACGCCTACGATAAAATCGGAATTGGTCTGTGAACTGTCGATACGATAACGGCCGTTATACAACCCAACCCCGTTTTGGCCGCCCGCGGCGGACAAGACTCTTAACCGCTGAACCTGCATAGGTTTGCTGATGTCCACTTCAGCGTAGTCCTGTTCCCATTGCGTAATTCTATCAGCAATAGTGTCAAATTTTATATTGCCCGGCCATACGCCTGACTTTATCATATTGCCGAAAGCTGACGAAGCCGCGAGTATCGCGCTCAACGCAACTGCGGTCAGCAGTACAGCCGGGATGCGGGTCGAGCCCCGCATAACCAGCAGCAGCAGAACAATAATCACAAGGGTGGCGGGGGTTCCGGTTTCGCCTTTCAGAAAATACGCTAAGCATATTATAGCGGACGTCAGCATTATAGGCGTTACTTTTTTTATATTCCGCAGACGTCCCATAGACAGCAGCAAAATGACAATAAAAAACCAATCGCCCACCTGACCTATTACAGGCAGGGATATGGTCATACCGCCGCCGGGAAATACAATGGCGGGCAGAATAATGCAGATAATGACAGCGGCG
>JAITDJ010000056.1 GCA_031282635.1 Clostridiales bacterium | reverse complement strand
GGGTATATGTTATTGCCAGAAAGACCGTGGGATCCAATTCACCGTAACCCGGCATACCGTACATAACCGTAAAGAACTCAAAATTGCGAATCAGCGGAGGGTTTTTCAAACGAGTCGGCGGCGAACCGGCAGGGGGCGCTTTGTCACTGTCGGTGATAAAAATAACCATGCTGTCGTCACCGATATCTTTTTGAAACGCCCTGGCGTCTGTTTCCGCCATCCATCCGACAAACACGAAAAAGTCCTTGGGTGTTTTCATCGCGAATTTTCTGGTTTCATAGACATAGTACAACTCGTTCGCTTTGGCGGCCGCTTCAGCCAAACGGTCATAATATTCGGAGGAACGATCATGTATCTGAACCATCAGACTGTTCATTTCCTCCAATAATGAGCCCAGCCGTTCGTCAATGTTTTCTATTATCTGTTCCGGCGAACCTGAGAATGTTTCATCAACCCCATTATCAAGCAGATTCATCCGTTCAAAATGCAGCGACGTAAATATAGAGTCATTTTTTTCCTTGAGTATAAGCGGCGTGGCATACCTACCCCATATATATTCTTTACCGCGCGCGGCCTGCACAAACAGATTCTCCGGATCGTTTTATAAAAACGCTTCCAGCTGTTTAAAATTGCTGACAGGCTTTTTACCGAACGTACATGAGATTAGGTTAAACGACTTAAGCCTCTCCAAACTAAAATTCAAACCCGCGAATGGCTCAAGCGTTTTTTTGTATTCTTCCAAGGCGTGTTTCTTTATTTCCAGATTTTTAAAACGTGTATCGCGTTCTTCATAAGCTCGCGCGGCGTCGTGAAGAATCCCAGCCGCCTCTTCTCCGCTCATCACGCTGGGTTTATGCCATGACAGCTCGGTTATTTTATGCAGCCGATCAGCTTTTGTCTTCACGGACGCGTAAGGATTCTGTCCGGATAACGGCGTCAGGCCTTCCGCCTCAGCCATATCCCTGGACACATATTCCAGCTGGATGTCATATTTGGACACATATCGTTCAATTACGCGATCCAAGTCGTCCATGCGCCCCATAAGGTTTATATATGTCATTTGTTCAACCATCGTTACGCCTCCGCTTCTTTGTGGAGATTAAGATAACTCATTATGTCGCTGGGCTTCAGTTTATAACGTACACCTTCAAGCAGAGAAATCAGGTTTCTGAGTTCCAATTCCTTAAAGTACACAAAACCGGTAGTATACGCTAAAGACTGAGGGTGCATACTGGAAGCGCGGATATACAGTTTTGACATCTGTTTATAATATGCCTTCTCCAAACTGCTTAAGTCGCCGAATACCGCGCCGTAAGGGGAAGTCTCTATCTCGACGCAGAGTTCCGGTATAGAGGCGCACTGAACCATGCGCATTAAACGCGCGCGCCGAAGTCTGTAGCTGATGGGTATCAGGTAGGCGTAAATACGGGAATTATTTAGATTATAATATTTTTTTAGCCTGTATACCCACATAATATTGCGCAGATCGATCTCTGACCCGCTTATGCGTTCCATCAGTCTGCGGTTTTTCGTATCCAAATACTGTCTCTGCCGCTTCCAAAGATTCATATAATAATACAAATCCAGCTGCATTTCAATTTCGAAGAGAGAGGATCGCGAAGTAAACGCGTCGGTCAACATGCTGTAAAATCCGGCGCCCTGTAGATTGCGTATAAATTCCTCCGGGTTTTTGGACGCTTTAAGCGAAGCCGTATTGATTTTGAGCTCCGTGCCAATCAGCAGATTCAACTCCGGCGCCGAATAACTGATATCGCGTTCATCATATACCATACACAGCAGCGTCTTTATTATACCCAGTTCAAAGCTTAAAAAATAGGCGCTCATATACTTCCTGACGCCGAAGTCACTGAGGAAACTATAAATTCTTTTGAAATCGTCCGAGAGTGACAGTAAAATTTTTTGCTCCACAATATCGCGGTGGATTTCCATATTCAATGTCTGCGACATTGCGGCCCGGTACGCCGGGTATTCGCTCAGCGTCCTGGCTACAGCCTCAACCGAGCCGGCTTGGCAGAGACGCGCGTAATCGGCCGCGGTCAGCAGATTGCCGCGCATAGCTTTTATCTTCGCGTTTATACCGCTGTAATCCATTCTATCACCGCCCTATAATCCGATTGACAATCTCCGCCTCCCACCGCGAACGATTTTGCTCATACAATTCCGTCAATGCAGCGATCTCCTGTTCGGACTTTTTCTTTATCTCGACGATTTTTCGGGATGATTCCCGGCGCGCGTCCGCGTGCAGCTTATTAATCCGCTCAGCCGCCTGTTTATCTATATTATCCCTTATTTCGGCTTCTTTATCGCGCATACGGTCATTCAAATGTTTCATTTCCTCGCGTACTTCCGTAACAATCCTATCTGCTTCGCTTTCGATTTGAATCAGTTCTTTTATTATATTCTCCATATGTCCTCCAAACGAAAAACCCACGAATGTACGACATTCGTGGGTAAATGTTAAGCCTGGCCCATCGCCTTGCTTACTTCCTCAGCGAAGTTTTCTTCCTTCTTCGCCATGCCTTCGCCGGTCTCATAACGGGCAAAGCGTTTTACAGATATATGAGAACCTATCTCTTTGCCCACGGATTTCAAATATTGATCGACAGTAAGCTCGGAATCCTTAACATATTCCTGCTCAACAAGGCAAAAATCTTTAAGTTCTTTGTCTAATCTGCCCGCGATTATCTTTTGAAGAATTTGCTCGGGTTTTACTTTATATCTGGGGTTATTAGAGGCGTTTTCCCGCTCCTCTAAGTTGGCGCGCTGTGTGAGGATCTCCCTCTCTTTTTGGATAAATTCATCGGAAATGTCGTCTTTATCAACAAACCTGGGATTCATGGCCGCTATCTGCATGCAAACATTTTTACCGGCTTCAGTCAATTGGTCATTGACCACATCGGACGCCAGTTCCAAAAGCACCGCCACCTTGCCCCCGCCGTGTATATAACTGACCAGCAGGCCTGAACCCTGTTTTTCGAATCTCTCGAAACGCCGAATATCCAAACGTTCGCCGATTATGGCAATCTTCTGAATCAACGCGTCATTTACCGTCATAGACTCGTCGTCTATCCACTTTTCATCTAATAATCCTCGCACGTCAGGCGATTTTGAAGCCGCCGTCTGTGTGGTAATCGCAATTACGTAATTGCGGAAATCTTGATTTTTAGCGACAAAATCCGTTTCGCTGTTAACCTCAATAACAGCTCCAACGCTGTTGTCAGGTGTTATATACGCCCAAACCAAACCCTCGGAAGCAATGCGCCCGGCTTTTTTCGCCGCGGCAGCCAGCCCTTTCTCGCGCAGTATATCCACCGCCCTGTCAAAATCGCCGTCAGCTTCGACCAACGCGCCTTTACAGGCGGACATGCCGGCGTTTGTAGCTTCCCTTAGCGCCTTTATCATTGCGGCCGTGACGGCCATATATATTCCTCCATTGTAATCGTTATTCCGTGACAGCCTCTAGCTGAGCCGCTTCCGCAGTCTTTTCATCTTTGTTTTCCGGAACGACGGCCTCCGATCCCACAGCGGAAGTAAACTGCTCGCCCTGACGGGCTTCAAGCACCGCGTCAGCAATCTTGCCGGCAATAAGCTTGACTGCGCGGATAGCGTCGTCGTTGCCTGGAATTACATAATCCACTTCTTCGGGGTCACAGTTGGTATCAACGATTGCCACCACAGGTATGCCCAAATTGCGCGCCTCCTGAATAGCGATACGTTCCTTGCGCGGATCGACGATGAACAGTGCGTCGGGAACATGCCTCATATTCTTTATTCCGCCCAGGTTTTTCTCCAGTTTTTCTTTCTCATGAAGCATCTGAGCGATCTCTTTTTTGGGCAGCAGCTTCATTGAACCGTTTGCTTCCATATTTTCCAGTTCCTTAAGCCGCTTAACTCTGGACTTGATTGTATTAAAATTGGTGAGCATCCCGCCCAACCAGCGTTGATTAACATAGAACATACCACAACGTTCGGCTTCTTCCTTGATAGAATCCTGCGCCTGCTTCTTCGTACCAACAAACATGATTTCACCGCCGTCTTTAACCATTTCAGCCACGGCGCGGTAGGCCTCGTCCACCTTCTTTACTGTTTTTTGAAGATCAATAATGTAAATACCGTTGCGTTCAGCAAAGATGAACTCAGCCATTTTAGGATTCCAGCGGCGGGTCTGATGCCCGAAATGCACGCCGGCCTCCAAAAGCTGTTTCATTGAAATAACGCCCATTTTTACCTCCATTTAGTTTATTCCGCCACAACCCGCGCTTACAACGCGAACCCCGCAGGGCACCGCGCGTCGTATTGGGCTGTGTGTGTTATGAACGATAACGTTCAGAATTATACCACAGTGAATTCTTTATTGCAAGATAAATAAAACGGCTACACCGTTAACTCAACGCTACAATTCGATAGATATTTTATATTTTTTCATCCAGTAGTTGATCTGCAGCAGATAAGCGATCATCTGCGGGCCCGCCATAAGCTGTCCGAACCATGGCTTGCCGTAATCGAACGATTCATTCATATATCGCGTAACCTTATCGGCCGCAATCAGTTCGTTTACAGGCTCGTTTTTATCTCGCAGCGTATCCGCAAGCCGCGATTTTATCAGAGCCTCATACTGCGGATGATATGTTTTCGGGTAAGGGCTTTTTTTGCGGCGCAGCACTTCGGCGGGCAGCAACCCGGCCGCGGCTTCGCGCAGGAGATTTTTCACCGCTCCGTCTTTACACTTGACGCTCCACGGCGCGTTAAATACATATTCAATAATACGATGGTCGGCGTAGGGCACGCGAGCCTCCAGTCCGGTATACATACTGGCTCTGTCCATACGATCCAGCAGTGTGCTCATAAACCATTTAAGATTTAAGAAAGCGATTTCTCTGCGGCGTTTTTCCTCACCTGTCTCTCCCTCCAACACAGGGACTTCGGCCAGAGATTCCTCATAACGCGACAACGCGTACTCCGTGATATCCAAGGCGTTCACCAGTTCATCACGCAACAGCGACTGACGCGATTCCATGTCATATGACCAAGGGAACATCCGCCGGTCAAACATATCCTTGCGGTGGAACCACGGGTACCCGCCAAAAATTTCATCCGCGCATTCTCCGGTAATCGCCACTTTATTATGAAGCTTTACCCTTTCGCAAAAATACAGCAGAGAAGCGTCTATATCAGCCATTCCAGGCAGATCCTTCGCATCAACGGAGATATACAGGTAATCGGCCAGTTCATCGTAATCGCATTCTAAATATATGTGATTGGCGCCGAGGGCGTCTTTCATAATATTTACATACGGCCAGTCTTCCTCCGCTTGAAAACCGCTGGAAGCAAAATACCGCCGGTTATCCGTGAAGTCAAAAGAATAAGTGTTGATCGTCCCTAATTCGCGGCGCGCGACGGCCGTCACCAAACTGGAATCCAAGCCGCCCGACAGAAACGAGCAGATCGGCACATCACTGACAAGCTGCCGTTTTATTGAGTCCAAAACGAGATATTTTACCTTATCTATGGTTTCAGCGTAATTATCCGTGTGCGGAGCGCTTCGCAAAACCCAATAGGGCGTCTCGGCAAAGCCGTTTATGTCCAATCGCGCTGCATATCCCGGTTTCACTTCATTAACACCCTTAAACACGCCGACCCCATGTGTACGCGCCGGACCGACGCCGAAAATTTCGCACAAGCTCTGACGGTTTAGTACCGGCTGAATGCCCGGGTATTGAAACAGCGGCTTTATCTCCGATCCGAATACCAGTGTGTCTCCGATCATGCTGTAGAACAACGGCTTTACTCCGACCCGATCCCTCGCCAGGTAAAGGACGCGGTTGGCGTTGTCCCAGAAAGCGAACGCGAAAATGCCATTCAATTCTTTTACAAAATCAATCCCGTATTCCATCAACCCCCATAGGATTACCTCCGTGTCGGAAGTGGTGGTAAATACGCAGCCCCTGGATCGCAAATCACGCTTCAGTTCGTCAGTGTTATAGATTTCACCGTTGTATACCAACGCATATTCGCCGTTATTTCGGCGCTTTATCATCGGCTGCCTACCGTGCGCGAGATCTCGTATCGACAGCCGCGCGTGGCTTAAACCGGCGCATTCGCTTAAATACTCGCCGTGATCGTCCGGGCCGCGCCGGTCTAAAACCCTCCGCATCTTAATTAGTATTTCCAGGTTGCCGTCGGCGTTATCCAGAAGATTTTGTTTTAAATCCACAAACCCCGCTATTCCGCACATAATATCACCTTAATGGATCGTCTTGTCTATGCCGTTTATCATATTCGGGAGCGGGGCCGTTTGCTACATTAAATAACTCTCCAATAAGGCTATGCCCATCTGAATACGCTTCAAACTCTCGTCTTTACCCAGCAGCGCGCATAGTTCCGCAGCGCCGCAGGGTGAAGACGGTTTGCCGGAAAGCGCGGTGCGTACAGGCCAGAGCATCTGACCGTTTTTTATGCCCAGCGATTCGACCAGACCCGCCAAAGCGTCGTGTATATGTGTCAAATCCCATAAGTTTAACCCGTAAAGAACCGTAAGAGCGTGTTTCAGGTTAGCCAGCGAATTTTCTGTGTTGGTTTTCATCTTCTTATGCGTATAGAGTTCAGCCCCGTAATCGGGAAGCTTGTCAATAAAATCCACCAGTTGTGGTATTTCATAAATAAAGTTAATACGTGTCTGAACCATTTCAGACACACTGACAAGATCTATACCGGGCGTTTTAACAGCCGATTTCAGCACGGGCAGGCTCATCGCCTGGAAGGCTTCCGGGGCAAGCTTTTTAATATACTCTCCGTTTATCCATGTCAGCTTTCGCGTATCAAAAGCAGACGGCGCTTTGCTCAGCCTGGTTTCATCAAATTGCTCAATTAATTCAGGCAGCGAAAAAATTTCATTATTATCCGCGGGGCTCCAACCCAGTAAAGCGATATAATTAACAACCGCTTCCGGCAAAAAACCTTGAGCCAGCAAATCTTCAAATGAAGCGTCGCCCTTGCGTTTTGACATCTTTTCACCGTTAGCGTTCAGAATCAGCGGCAGGTGTATATAAACGGGTATCTTCCATCTGAAAGCGTCGTAAAGCAGATTGTACTTAGGCGTAGACGACAAATACTCATTACCGCGTATGACATGCGTAATCTCCATCAGATGATCATCAATCACATTGGCGAAATTATATGTGGGCAAACCATCAGACTTGATAAGCACCTGATCGTCCAGTTCATCGTTATTTATAGTAATATCGCCGAATACCAAATCCAGAAAACGGGTTTCCCCGTCAGGGATCAGCTGGCGTATAACATATGGGGCGCCTGACGCAAGCTTAGCCTGAATTTCTTCAGCCGTCAGATTCAGGCACCGGCGATCATATTTTTCGTGTTCGGTCAGGGCGTCCAGACACTCTTTGCCGCAGAAGCAGTAATATGCCTTGCCATTGGCCACAAGTTCCTGAGCGTATTTCAAATATATGTCTTTTCTCCGGCTCTGCACATATGGACCGTACTCACCGCCGATATCCGGCCCTTCGTCATACCTCAGCCCCGCGGTTATCAGGGTATTATGGATCGCTTCGACAGAACCGTCTACCCACCTGTTCTGATCCGTATCCTCAATACGAAGGATAAACCTGCCGCCGTAGTGTTTAGCAATCAGGTACTCGTACAAAGCGGTGCGCAGATTGCCGATATGCATATAACCGGTAGGGCTTGGAGCAAATCGCGTTCGTATCATTGTTCTATCACCTTATATTTTTATTATAGCGGACAATAAGCCGGCCAAACCGGCGCCTAGAATAACATAATATGTTTTTAACTTGAACCGCCTTATGGCGATAAAGCTTAATAAGAGTATTGCCAGCGCACGGACATCTATATCGCTGAAGCGCCACGAAAATACGCCCGTCTTCCATAAAGTCATGATTATTATTGATAAGCCGGCGGACGCTATCAAAGCCACGGAAGCGGGTCGCAACCCTTTGAGAGTTCCCTGTATGAGATCCATATTACTGTACTTTTGATACAGGTAAGCCAGAGTTAACATAATAACGATCGCGGGGGCCACACACCCTCCCGTAGCCGCCACGGCGCCGCCTAACCCGGCAATGCGCACTCCGACAAAGGTTGACGTGTTTATCGCGATTGGTCCAGGAGTCATCTGAGATATGGTGACCAAATCGGTAAACTCGGTTATGGTAAGCCAGCCGTTTTTCTCAATAACCTCGTGCTGTATCATCGGCAGGGTAGCGTAACCTCCGCCCACGGAGAACAGACCAACTTGAAAGAATGACCAAAACAGACTGATGTAAATCATGGCCGCGGTTTTCCTTTCGCGCGCCGGGCTATATCGAAACGAATTAAGCCGATAGCGCAGCAGCACAGAATTATCAGTATGATATTTACCTTAAAGAAAAAGGCGGCTGTAAACGCGGCCGCCATTACGCAATCATCCAGACGATCCTTTTGTTTAACGATATTACCCGCCATTGTGTAAACGACATCCGCCAGCATCGCGCCAACTCCGGCGCCCATGCCGTATAATATGGCGGCGACAAATATATTTTGACGAAACGCGTCATAGAAAACGGAAATAGCGGATATAGTTATAAACGGCGGTAACACAGTAGCGATTAAAGCCGTGAATGACCCTGGAATACCGGCCAGCCAGTGGCCCAGTAAAATGGATGTGTTCACTGCTATCACACCTGGGGATGACGTGGCCAGAGCGGTAATATCCAGCATTACATTTTCATC
>JAITDJ010000046.1 GCA_031282635.1 Clostridiales bacterium | reverse complement strand
ATACGGGGCGGAGCGGGCAGCGGCGACAGGTTACCGGGTGCTGTTTCTGTCCATGCTGCTTGTCGGCGCCTACGCGGCGGGGACGTATCTCTTAGACGCCGCAGTGATCCGTACATCCGGGCAGTTTCGCAGCCGAGCGCTCCGGCACATGGCGCGCGTGCCGGCTGCCTGGTATGATACGCGCCACACCGGAGACATCATGTCACGGATGCTGACCGATTTTGATCACGGCGTGCAGAATTCACTGAACATGCCTATTCAGGAACCATTGGCGCTGCTGCTGTCCGGTATAGCCTCCATCATCGTTCTGATCGCTTTTGATTACAGGATTGCTCTGGCTTTGATTGCGGTGAGCATTTGCTCAATGGCCATCGTTTCTGTCTTTGTAGCGCCGGGACGCGCTGCTTCCGAAAAGGAGCGGGCCGCCACGGGAAAACTTGCGGAACGGTTTTCCGATATCGTGGCCTCCGCCGCAGTTCTGCGTGTTCATTCCCTGCACGAATATCTATTCAAAATGTTCAGCTCTGACGCGGCTGAGGCGCGCCGGTGCGTGGAACGGCAAGGAAAGATAACAGCGCTGCAGGAGGTGTGCGGGCGCCTGGTAACGTTATTGGTGTATATCTGTGTGCTTGGCGTGGGTTATCTTGATTTGCGCCGGGGCCTGTTGAAAACTCCCGCGTTGATTGCGATCTTTCAGCTCGCGAACGGGCCGATTCAGATGTTTACAGGGTTTGGCGCCATGCTTGTCGAACTGCAGAGTACACTTGCCGGCGCGTCACGGGTATTTGAAATGATGGATGTGCCCGAAGAGCCGGCGGCGGGCGGCGCGGCCCTGGGTATTGTCTCTGTAGATCAGAAAGCACCGGCCATTCGGATGAAAGACGTTTCCTTTGCATATCCAGGCGGCCCGCAGATTTTGCGCAATATTAGTCTGACACTGGCGCCGGGTTCAAAATGTGCGCTGGTAGGCGAGAGCGGCGGCGGGAAATCCACTTTGTTAAAATTACTGTGCGGGCTTTATGACGGCTATGAAGGGGACATATACGTGTTCGGGCGTTCCGTTAAGCATACGCCGCGTGATTTGCTGCGTGAGACTGTTTGTTATGTGCCGCAGAACCCTCATATATTTATTGACACAGTGCTAAGCAATATACTATACGCCAAAAACGGAGCGGCGGAAGAGGAAGCGTATACGGCGGCGAAACAAGCGGGCGCGGACGCGTTCGTCAGCCAGCTGCCTGACGGATACGCGCATATGATGGCCGAACGCGGCTCTAATCTATCCGGAGGCCAGATTCAACGCGTCGCGTTAGCCCGCGCTTTCTTGAAATCCCCGCCTTTGATTTTATTGGACGAGCCCACTGCCTCTCTGGATATGGAAAGCGAGCGTTATATTGTTGACGCTCTCGGATCCATTAACGCCACAATGATAATCGCGACGCATCGAGAATCTCTCATTCGCATTTGCGATCAGGCGGTTCATCTTGACGCTAAATCTTAAATAACACACAATCAAATTCATTATGTCAAATTCATCATTGACAACACAGCCGCAAGCACATAGAATTAAACTGTTTTTATTAAAAAATATAAATGGAGGTGTTAAATGAAAAAGCTGATGCCATTTCTCGCGTCAATCCTCGTTCTTGCGGCTTGCGGCTCCACTCCGTCGTCCGCCGGCAAAGAATACGTTATCTATTCTGACAACGCGTTTGCCCCTTTTGAATTCCTGGATACGGCGGCAAACGCGTATACCGGCGTCGATATGGATCTGCTGGCGGCGATCGCGAAGGATCAGGGATTCAGTTATGCCGTTAAAAACGAGGGGTTTGACGCGGCAATGGGCGCCGTTCAATCCGGTCAGGCCGACGGTATGATTGCGGGGATGACTATCACCGATAAGCGCAAAGAAACTTTTGACTTTTCGGAAGGCTATTTCCAGGACGGTCAAATTCTGGTAGTCGCTGAAGGCAGTTCAATTTCCGGCTTGGAGGATCTAAACGGCCAGGCTGCGGCGGTCAAAACAAGCACACAGGGCGCTGACTACGCCCAAAGCATTTCTGATCAATATGGTTTTACGCTCCAGTTTTATGAAGATTCCCCGACAATGTACACCGCTGTTATAAACGGTATCAACGCCGCATGTTTTGAAGATTTTTCCGTAATTGGATGGGCGATAAAGAATGACGGCCTCGCGCTTAAAACCGTCGGTGATATTATTAACCCCGGCGCCTACGGGTTTGCCACTAAAAAAGGTTCCAGCCCCGAATTATTGGATATGTTCAATAAAGGTTTGGCCAGCATTAAATCTAACGGCCAATACGACGAAATTTTGGCGAGGTACGGTTATTAACACGGCGTCAAACATCCGAAATGGCGTGACGTTATGAATTTAACCAGGACATTTACGGAGGCTACCCCCCTTCTGCTGCAGGGTTTGCGTATTACGGTTTTGATATCTGTTTTAGCTATTCTGTTCGGTACTTTAATCGGTTTTTTTTCCTGTCTTATCGGTTTATCCAAACTTAGAGGCTTGCGTGAGATTTCCGCTGTATACATATGGATAATACGCGGTACGCCAATGATTGTACAGGCATTCATTGTTTACTTCGGATTTCCTCAATTAATTCAAATGTTTAATCCGGCGTTCAGGATCAGCGCTTTTACAGCGGGACTCGTCACATTAAGCTTAAACGCCGGGGCATACATTTCCGAGATATTCAGAGGCGGCATTTCCGCGGTGGATAAAGGTCAGATAGAAGCCGCGCGCAGCCTGGGGCTCTCGCGTTCAATAACCATGGTCAGAGTAACGCTGCCGCAGGCTATAAAAATCGCGATTCCTTCTATGGTAAACCAATTTATTATCACCATAAAAGACACGTCAATTCTTTCTGTAATAGGTCTCGCGGATATTGTGAATAAGGCAAAAGTATATGTAGGGGCTTCTTATCAGTTCTTCACCACATACATACTTGTAGCCGTTTATTATCTTGTTATCATTTCCGTCCTCATGCTGGTATCCCAACGGGTTGAGAAAAGGTTCAACTATGAAAGAAAAAAATTATGAAAGAAAAAATTTTAATTAAAGGTCTTTATAAACGTTTTGGCAAATCAGACGTACTTAAGGGCATAGATCTCGCCGTGAAAGAAGGCGAAGTTGTTTGCGTTATCGGCCCTTCCGGCTCTGGGAAATCCACAATGCTGCGCTGCATGAACAGGCTGGAAACAGCCAGCGGCGGAGTAATTATTGTAGACGGCATAGTCATGAGCGATAAGCGCGTCAATATAAATAAAGCGCGTGAAAATATCGGTATGGTTTTCCAGAGTTTCAACCTGTTCTCTCATCTGACTGTGCGGCGGAATATAACATTGGCGCCTGTCGAGTTGAAAAAAAAGAAGCGGGAGGAGGCTGACCGCGACGCGCTGGCGCTTCTGAAAAGGGTCGGGCTTGAGGATAAAATTGACGCTTACCCGCACGAACTGTCCGGAGGGCAGAAACAACGCGTGGCAATCGCCCGCGCTCTTGCCATGGCGCCGGATATTATGCTGTTTGATGAGCCGACCTCAGCCCTGGATCCGGAAATGATCGGCGAAGTGCTGCAGGTAATGAAGCAGCTGGCGACAGACGGCATGACTATGGTTGTTGTGACGCACGAAATGGGATTTGCGCGTGAAGTGGCGGATCGGGTTATATTCATGTCTGATGGGGTGATCCTTGAAGAGGGTTTGCCGGAAAATATCTTCTCGGATCCAAAGGAGAACAGAACCAGAGAATTTTTGAAAAGGGTTATGCCTGCGTAAGTAAATATTCAGCGCCTTCGGCGTGTATATCGGAAGCGAAGCGGATGAAAACGCCGTGTGCGGCGTTTTTGTCCGTTCATAAAAATAAAATTCTCATAAAAATAAAATTCTCGTAAAAATAAATTTAAAAATTTAAACTCCTTAGCTTGACATCCTCGTTCAAACATGATATAAATATTTTTGCGTTAATCTGGGCGGGTTCCCGAGCGGCCAAAGGGAGCAGACTGTAAATCTGCCGTCAGCGACTTCGAAGGTTCGAATCCTTCCCCTCCCACTTAAACAGGCATCCAGCGGTTCTTTTGTTGGTTGTCTATTTTTTTGTTAAAAGGAATCTATAAGGAATTTATATTGAAAGGGCTCTATGATGAAGGTCATTTTAATTTCCGGCAAAGCTCAACACGGCAAAACTTCCACCGCGGATATTCTGGAAAAGCACATGAAACGAGCCGGATACCGCATTTTGCAAATCAATTACGCCGATTACGTTAAATTCGTTTGCGCGAAATACTATGGATGGGACGGCAGAAAAGACGAACGCGGCAGGCATATTCTGCAATATGTGGGTACAGATATTTTCCGCGAACGCGATAAGAACTTTTGGGTGGATACGGTAGTACGTTTCGCGCGCGCCGCCTGGCCGGACTACGATTTTATACTGATCGCGGACTGGCGTTTCCCGAATGAGTACACGCGCTGGGCGGAAAATAATATAAACGACGTGTGCAAGGTCCGCGTTTACAGACCGGGTTTTGATAACGGCCTAACGTCAGAACAGAAAGATCACCCCAGTGAAACCGCTCTCGACCATTTCCCAATGGACTATAAATTATACGCGGTCGACTTAACCGGCCTTGAACGGGAATGCGGTAAAATACTTTATGGATTAGGCATAGAACCAGGTAAAAACATCTGACAGGTATAATTTGTTATATCCTGACTGATACTAGAATCAAACATAACAGGGAGTGATCCAATGCCTGACAAGGGTACTAAAATTGAGAAACTAAAGAAAGAAAAAATTCTCACTGACAGCGATTTGTTAAAATACGAAATAGCCGAAGAGCTGGGGCTTTTGGAAAAGGTACGCAAATCCGGCTGGAAAAGCCTGACTGCCAAAGAGAGCGGACGGATCGGAGGTTTGATGAACAAGCGCGGACGCGCTCAAAAGGAAGATGATAACACTTGAATCCATACCAAAGTTTCGCGCGGGTATATGACAGTTTTATGGCGGATACGCCCGTGGACGAATGGGTTGCTTTTATTGAGGGTTTATGGGCGCGCGATAATCTGAAGCCTGAGCTGGTACTGGACGCCGGCTGCGGTACAGGGGCGGTGACCCTGCCCCTGGCGCGAAAAGGCTACGGTATGATAGGCATAGACATTTCGGACGATATGCTGTCCGCGGCGCGCCGGAAATCAGAAAGTGCGGGTCTGGACATTCTATTTTCGCGGCAGGATATGCGCGCCTTTGAATTATATGGCACTGTGGACAGTATTATCTGTATATGCGACGTCGTTAATTATATTGCCGATGAGAACGACCTGCGACGGTTTTTCCGCCTGTCGCATAATTATTTGAACTCCGGCGGACTATTAATATTTGATATCAGTACTGAATACAAATATAAAGAGGTGCTGGGGGAGAACACTTTCTGCGACATTAACGAAAACGCCGCTTACATATGGGAGAATAATTATAACGCCGGCACGCGTATAAATGAATATCTGGTAACATTTTTCACAGAGGACGGTTCCGGCAAATATAGCCGCTTCGAAGAACTGCACTGCCTTCGCGCTTACAGTATAGCGGAAATAACGTCTGCGCTTGAAGCCGCCGGATTTTCGGAAATAAACGCTTATGACGCGAACGGCTTCGGAGCGCCCGCATATAACAGCGAGCGGGTCTTTTTTCGCGTCCGAAAACCGAATGATCGATCGCCTGACACTCAAATTATTTGTCGTTAAGCTAAAATAATTGTTCTCAACAGGCCCCCTTTATCATATATATTTCGTGTAGAACGATTAAGGGAGGGCCTTTTCTTGAAGACATACATAGAAGAAAGAGCCGTGGAAGTCGCAAACTTCATCATCAAAAGTAACGCTACCGTTAGAGAAACCGCCAAAAAATTCGGAATCAGCAAGTCCACCGTACATAAAGATGTCACTGAAAGACTGAAAAAGATAAATCCCAAGCTGGCCATTGAGGCTAAAAAGGTTTTGGAGATCAACAAATCTGAAAGACATATACGCGGCGGGCTGGCTACAAAGGAAAAATACCTGACGCTTACGGGGCATGCCCGGCTTAAAAGCTTTAAATAGGCACGGTTGGAAAGAAAAGCCGGGTTTTTACCCGGCTTTTTAGTGTGTTATTGTATGTTGTTGGAGATGATCGCCGCGTCAAAACTCGCGTCGTCGTAGTCAAGCGCACATGCGTCCGCGACGGCAAAATTGACGTTTCCCGGCGCGGGCTTCCGCTTCGCGGCGGTAATCATTTTTTCGGAGAAGTCCGTAGCCTCCACCGATTTGACGTGTCCGGCGATTCGCAGCGCGATGATCCCGGTTCCGGCCGCCAGTTCCAATACGCGCATATTTTTGTTCAGCGCGTTTTCCATCAACGCGTAAACTTTTTCGTAAGCCGCGCCGTCTTTGGCAATCACGCGGTCATGCAGAAAGGGCGAATCTATCCCAAAATGCGTCTCACCCGGCGCGAATGCGCTTGTGATCAACCATTGCCGCGAGGGGCGTTTCGAGTACGAGCTTCCCTGGGGCGAATGCGGATATCTCGGCGGCGGCGATTTATTTCTGTCCAAAAACAGTAGTGCGCGTCCGAATAAGATAACGCCTCGGCGAGTTGCTGTGCTATACTATTAAGCGCAACGGTCGCCAGGGGCTTTCTTTTTTGTTTGCAAATTGTCTATCTCTAACTGGCGGCGCTGCCAAACGATCATCGCACACGAGAATATTTTGGAGGTAAAAGATGGAAGAAAACGCCGAATTGCAAGATCAAACCGTGCAGGCCACGATGCTCCTTCCCGTTTGCGGCAGGGCCAAGGCAAGCCGTATGTTCCCGGATATTCTGCGCGATGAAGGAGCGATCCGGATTGTTGATGGCATGGATTACGATTTCGCGCAAATCGAAAAATCCTACGCCACGGAATACGGAAGCCTTTGCTGCCTGCTTCGCGCCAAGCGTCTTGACGAGCGCTGCCTCGCGTACATACAGGCTCATCCGAACGGCGCGGCGGTCAACCTCGGCTCCGGGCTTGACACCACGTTTGACCGCTTGGACAACGGTTCCGTCCATTGGCATAATGTCGATCTGCCGGACGCAATGGCGTTCCGGCATCAGTTCGTCCCGCCCAAAGAACGGTGCTCCGACATCGCGAAATCCATGTTTGACTATACCTGGCTCAATGAAATAATAACCGACGACGGCAGCGCGTTTATCCTCGCGGGCGGGCTGTTCTATTACTTTGAGGAAAACCGGGTGCGCGAACTGATCTGCCGGATCGCGGAGTATTTTCAGAGCGGCGAGGTTTTCTTTGACGCGCAGTCAAAGACGGCGATCAAGATGTCCAACCGAATGGTGCGCAAAACCGGGAACAAAGGCTCCAAAATGTATTTTTATGTGAACGATCCGCGAAAGCTGGAAAGCTGGTCGCCGAAAATCCGCCGGGTCGAGAGCGTCCCCTTTTTTGGAGAATTGCGGAAGGATAAACGCTTCAAGCTGTCCACAAAGATGACCATATGGGGGCTGGAAAAGCTGAAAATGGGCTGTCTAATCAGCGTTCAGTGGGGAGCGGCGGAATGAAATAATGCTCGATCCCCGCGTAAAGCTGCTGATTCTCGTACTGATTAACGTCGTGGTATTCGTGTCGCCGGATTTACATACGGAGTGGCTGTGCATGGGAATGAAAATCGGCGGGACTGACGTGCGGGAAATGACCTGCGACAGCCTGCTGCGCTATGTCAGCATGGTGTTCCAACGGGTCTATCTGTTCCACGACACGATTGAGAATAACATCCGTTTCGGAAGCCCGGACGCCGCCCGCGAGGAAATCATCGGCAATCGCGGACACACGGCAAAGACTGCTGAACACCTGCGGAAGGAGTCATACGAGTCGCAATGAATTACGAAAAGATGATTAAAAAAAGCAAGCTTGCCGCGGCATACGCAGAACTTGACGCCGAAAATCGGCAGACGGCGCTATCGGAATACAAGGTTCTCTGCGCGGAGCATGACCTCTCCGACAAAATGCTGGCGGCACATCTCCTGAATGCCATCCTGCCCGCTGTCGCCCTCTACCGGGTACTCGCTCGAAGTAGCGGCAAGGACGCCGCTTTTTCAGCCATACGGATCGCCATGCTGGACTCTGCCCGGCCTATGACGCGGGTGTTCAGGGCGCTTGGCCGACTGCCTTTCGGATTTCCGCTCCTTCGGATGATCACGCCTTTGGCGATGAAAACCGGCTTCGGAGAAAGCGGTTGGGATATGCAATGGCTCAAAAACACGCGGAAGGAAATCGCGGTCATCGCCCATTCATGCTTCTACGACCGCATATTACGGCAATGCGGGATGTCGGAACTGACGCCTGTTTTCTGCGAATTTGACGATGTGGTATACGGGACTATACCACATATACGATGGGGAAGGACAAAAACCATTGGGCGCGGCGACGCGCTTTGCGATTTTCGCTTTATCAACGAGCGGCAGGTGCGGGATTTGGGATGTTCGCCGTCAGAAGGGCAATAGGCAAGTCACTAGTGGAGACATTCACTTGTGACCCTTCTCTCCAAAATCATACACTTTCGCTGGGTCAACGGCCTGATTACCGTCCAGCAAAAAACCGTCTGTTATACTATAATAACCAGACGGTTTTCATTTCTCATGTAAATGCCGGAGGCGCTTCGGCGCTCGCCAATGACACTGAACAGTATGGACAGTCCGTGTTGGCTGAATACTGGATTTGCGAAGTTACTGATGGCAGCTGTTCCATCGTGCATTTCCCCTCAGATTGATACACGCAGTTGTTTGTACAATTAATATCCATTTATTCCCCTCCGTCTTCCATCGTTTTGATTACGGATTTTATTATAGCCCGTGTAACAGAATTGAAACAACCACTTTTTTCTTTAAAACCGCGCTTTCATTGACGCATTTTATCCGTTAAGTTATAATACATAAAGCTTGATCAGATTTTGGAGGAATAGAATGATTCGCAGTATGACCGGGTATGGACGCGGTGAATGTACGCTCCACGACAGAAAATTCACTGTGGAGATCAAATCAGTAAACCACCGTTATAATGACATAACAATCAAACATCCGCGAGTTCTCAACGCGTTTGAGGACTCTCTGCGGAAAATAATCGGCCGTGAAGTGTTTCGCGGTAAAACTGATGTGTATATCAACATGGAGACTTACTCTAAAGACGATATCCGCGTAAGCGTAAATATGCCTTTATCGGACGCCTACGTTAAACAGATTAAATCGCTGTGCGCCCGTTACGATATGTATCCAAAGGCTTTGCAGATCGATACGCTCCTTAAATATCCTGATATTTTTGTGGTTGAAAGTAATATGTATGATGAACAAGCCCGCTTAGAGATTTGGGAAGCGTTGGAATCCGCGCTGAAAATGGCGCTGAACAGCTTTATTGAGATGCGTACGGCCGAAGGCTCGGCGCTTTATGCAGATATTCTTGTAAAAAGAGCCGCTGTATCCGATTTAGTTGGCCGGATTAAAACGCGGGCGCCCTTTGTGGCTCGCGAGTATGGTGAAAAATTAAGGCAGCGGATTGCCGAAGCCTTAAATATTACGGCATTGGACGAAGCGCGGCTCGTTACTGAGATAACCCTTATGGCGGATCGGGCCTGCATAGACGAGGAATTGACGCGGCTGGAAAGCCATATCGCGCAACTGGAGACGATTCTGAACAATGCCGAGCCAAATGGACGCAAGCTGGATTTTTTGGTTCAGGAAATGAACCGCGAGGTTAACACCATCGGCTCAAAGTCAAATGATTTGGAGATATCAAAACTGGTGGTGGAGTTAAAGAGTGAGGTTGAAAAAATACGCGAACAGGTACAGAATATAGAATAACCGCCCTAACCCATTAGCGGCGCTGACATGAGAGGCGTTTCATGAGTCAATATAAACTTATAAATATCGGCTTCGGCAATATTGTACTTGCTAACCGCATCGTCGCATTGGTAAGCAATGAATCCGCTCCGATAAAACGTGTGGTACAGGAAGCGCGAGACAGGGGCATGCTGATCGACGCCACATATGGCAGAAGAACCAGAGCTGTTATTATTACCGACGCGGGCTACATAGTCTTGTCGGCCATCCACCCTGAAACAGTGGCTAACAGGATTATCAGCAAAGGCGCCGGAGACGGCGATAACAGCAGCTTTATTGCCGAATCCGCCGCGGGTATGGAACAGGAATAATATTAACATCCGATCCGTATATATTGGTGAAAGGCGGGTAATAATGAAGGGAATGTTGGTAATTATTTCCGGTCCGTCAGGTTCGGGAAAAGGCACTGTAACTAGACATTTGGATCCGAAAAAAAATTACGCGTTGTCTGTTTCCGTAACCACGCGCCCGCCGCGAGACGGCGAAGTGGATGGCAGGGACTATTTTTTCCGCACGCCCGAACAATTCAAACATATGAGGGATAATAACCAGCTTCTGGAACACGCCGTATATTGCGATAACTATTATGGAACCCCGCTTTATTATGTAGAGGATCAGATTAACAGCGGCAAGGCCGTTGTTCTTGAGGTAGAAGTCAATGGCGCGCTGCAGGTGCGCGACAAATTTGAACATGCGGTGCTTATTTTCCTTATGCCCCCTACCCTTGCTGATCTGCACAGTCGCCTGCTTCACCGCAATACCGAAGACGCCTATACAATTGAAGATCGTATAAAAAGGGCGCATGAAGAGATCAAACTGATCAATAAGTATGATTACCTGGTTATTAACGACAGGATCGCCGACGCGGTTAATCGTATAAATATAATAGTAGAGGCTGAGTCGTTGAAACCCTGCCGTAACCAGGACGCGATTTTACATTTTAAGGGGTAGTGCCACTTGTTAAGACCATCTTACTCTGAGTTAATGGAAACGCTGAACAGCCAGAAAAAAGTTGACAGCCAGATCACCAGCCGCTACACTATTGTGCTGGCTGCAGCCAAACGCGCCAGGCAGATCATTGATGGCGCGAATCCGCTGACATACGCTCCGACGGATCGCGCGGTCTCTATCGCCGTCAAAGAATTGGACGAGGGTAAGCTTATTATAAAGGCGGATCCGGATCGTCTTGAGAACACGCAGGAACGTCCGGCAACAGGCTTATATTATCAGGGTATATCGTCCGTTTCCAAGGACGATCTGCGCGAAGATTTTAAAGACCATTATACGGCGGACAGCCATGATGACGACGATGAGAATTACAAAGAAGACGACGACTACAAAGAAGGCTTCTATAAAGACGATGACGACGAAAGCTATGAAGAAAACGGCGGCGGCGCCTATAAAGACGCCGACTACAAAGACGACGGCTATCAAGATGATGATGATGACGGCTTCAAAGCCGGCGGCGAAAACTATGAATGAAACCTTGGCTGAGGTTGTGGTTTCCCACCCGGCCAGGCAGTTGGACAGGGCATTCCATTATATTATTCCGGACGGGCTGCGGCCGCGGCTTCAAACGGGTATGCGGGTTATTATTCCATTCGGCCCGGGCGGCAAGCGGTATGAAGGATTTGTAACCGGTTTTTCTGATGATTGCGACGTTGAGGCCGCTAAACTGAAAAGCATAATAGACGTCTGCGACGAAGAACCAATAATAACCGGTGATATGCTGGCTTTGGCTTTTTGGATGCATGATAAATATTACGCCACTCTGGCTGAATGTCTCAGGTGTGTTACGCCTGCGGGTATTCAGCTTAAAACGGACGAAGTCGTTACGCTTATCAAGCATAGTTACGCCGGACTGCCTGAGAGTCAGAAACGCGTATGCTCTTATTTACGAAACAATGGAATTGAGAACGCCGCTTTAAAAAGTGAATTAGTTCATAACTTTGGAGGCGGCGTTCTTTCCGTCGTCAAGCTGCTTCGGGACAAGGGCTTCACTGAGATAATACATGTTTCAAAAAGGCCGAATCTGACGCTGAAAGTCCGCTGTGCCCGGCTGAATACCGAAAATCCCGATCTGGACGGCGCCCTGGAAGAAGCCGCGTCCAAAAACGATCCGCGTTCACGTGTCCTCACCCTGCTCAATGACGCGGGCGAGTCCGGTATGCCGGTTACAGACGCGCTGGCCATCCTGCATGTATCGATGTCGCCGGTTGCAACGCTGGAACGGATGGGCCTGGTGCTGACGCGTGATGAAGTGATCCTTAGAAATACCGTACGCGCGTGCGCGGAGAAGCCTTCAAGGCCGCGGCTGACCGACGATCAAGAACAGGCGCTGAATTTTATATTGAACCGCATGGAGGAATTTTCTCAAAAGCCGATCCTGCTGCATGGCGTCACCGGAAGCGGCAAAACGGAGATTTACCTGCGCGTTATAGAATATGTTATACGGCGGAATAAGCAAGCCATTATGCTGGTACCGGAAATCTCTCTGACTCCGCAGACAGTGGACAGGTTCATCAGGTGTTTCGGTGAACAGGTGACAGTCACCCACAGCCGGCTGAGTTTGGGAGAACGATATGATCAGTGGATAAAAGCCAGAGATGGCGGGGTATCGGTTATGATTGGGCCGCGCTCGGCCGTTTTTGCGCCTTTCTCCCGTTTAGGGGTTATTATTATTGATGAGGAACATGAGCATACATATAAATCCGAGGTAACCCCTAAATACTCGGCAAGGGAGGTTGCTGAGAGACGAGCTGAAATCTGCGGCGCGTCTGTTATTATGGGATCGGCCACACCCAGCGTCGCCACTTATTTCAGCGCGCGAAACGGCAAAACGGATATATGTGTTATGCGGGCGCGCGTCAATCAAAAGCCGCCGGATGTCCATATAATAGACATGCGGGCCGAATTGGCGTCGGGGAACCGTTCCATTTTCAGTTCCGGGCTCCGGGAGGCATTGGAGCGGAATATCACGGACGGCAGGCAGAGTATTTTGTTTCTAAACCGCCGCGGGCATTCAACATTTATTTCTTGCAGAAAATGCGGAAATGTCTTAAAATGTGATAACTGCAGTGTGAACTATACTTATCACATTTCCTCAGACACGCTGATATGTCATTATTGCGGCAAAAAGATCCGTAAACCCGACAATTGCCCCGCCTGCGGCTCTGCGTTTATAAAACTATTCGGACTGGGCACACAGAAAGTTGAGGAAGAAACCAGAAAGCTCTTCCCCGACGAACGTATAATACGTATGGATACAGATACCACCAAGGGTAAACATGGGCATGAAGACCTGCTGAACACATTCCGTTCCGGCGGCGCGTCTGTTTTGATCGGTACCCAAATGATCGCCAAAGGCCTGGATTTCCCGAATGTTACATTAGTCGGGGTTATGGCCGCCGATCTGTCGCTGAATAACGGTGATTTCCGGGCGGGTGAAACGACGTTTCAGCTGCTGACGCAGGTAGCGGGCCGAGCGGGCCGAGCCGATCTAAACGGCCGTGTGTTTATTCAAACCTATATGCCTGATCATTACAGCGTAGAGTTTGCGGGCGCGCAAGATTACGAGGCTTTTTACAATCATGAGATAGCTCTGCGCAGGCAGTTAAACTACCCCCCGTTTACACATGTCTTTTCGGTCATGTTTGTGGGGGAACGGGAAAAGGAGATAATCGAGAAATTATATAAACTACTGGCTATAATGCGGGCAATCGATCGGAAATCCCAATTTGAGCCGCTAGGGCCGGCGCCCGCTCAAATTTCCAGAATAAAAAATCGTTTCAGATGGAAACTGATTATCAAAGCGACGGATGAAAACAATCTGAAAAATTTCGTATTATATTGCATGGACAGGTTAAGAGAGCATACGGATATTATCGGCATAACCCCTCATCTGACCATGGATCCGACGGTAATGGAGTGAAGAAAGGGGGGATTTATATTGGCCCTTAGAAATATCAGGAGTTATACTGATTCACTGTTAAGGAAAAAATCCAAACGGGTAAAAGCCTTTGATGGCAGGCTGCACATACTGTTGGATGATATGCTGCAAACTATGCGATCCGCTAACGGTTTAGGCTTGGCCGCGCCACAGGTGGGCGTGTTGAAACGCGCGGTCATAATTGAGTATGAGGATACTCTATTTGAATTGATTAACCCGGAGATTGTCGAGAGCAAGGGCGTCCAGTCGCGTACGGAAGCCTGCCTGTCTGTGCCTGGGAAAAACGGCTTAGTGGAGCGCCCCGCGTATGTGAAGATCAAGGCGCAAAACCGAAATGGAGAGGAAATAACCGCCGAAGGCGAAGAATTATTAGCTGTGGCGTTTTCGCATGAACTCGATCACTTGGACGGCATATTATATACAGATAAAGCGACGGAAGTATTTGATATTGAGGCGAAGGACGATGAATCAGCCGAATGAATATAATTTTTATGGGAACGCCCGAATTCGCCGAGATTATATTGAAATCACTGATTGGTAAACACAATGTTCAGGCAGTGGTAACCCAGCCCGACAAGCCGGCGGGACGCGGACGCAAAACGCAGCCGGCGCCTGTAAAGCGGCTGGCGCTGGAGCTGAATATTCCTTTATTTCAGCCCATAAAGCTCAGCGGCCCAGCGTTTGTTGAGAAACTCAAATTATACAGCCCGGACGTTATCGCGGTGGCCGCCTATGGGAAGTTGCTGCCCAAAGCTGTACTGGATACGCCCCCGCTGGGCTGTATTAACGTGCATGCGTCCCTTCTCCCTAAATACAGAGGCGCCGCGCCTATACAACGCGCCATAATAGACGGGGAAACCGAAACCGGCGTAACTATCATGCGCATGGATAAGGGATTAGACACCGGCGGCGTGATCCTTAAAGCGCGTACCCGCATAGAGCCGGATGAAACTTACGGAAGCCTGTACGTCCGACTCGCGGAAATCGGCGCGGCGGCCCTCGGCGAAGCGTTGGAACACCTGGAAAGCGGAGACGCTGTTATTGAGAAGCAGCACGATAACGATTCGAGTTACGCGCCCGTAATAACGAATGAAACCCGCCTGATAGACTGGAATATACCGGACGTTCAGATAATAAATCTTATCCGGGCGCTGAACCCGGCGCCCGGCGCTGTGTCTCCGTTTGAAGGCATGAAGATATGGCGGGCCGAGCCGTTTAATTCTGATCCATCGCATAAAAACGCGATTCCAGGGGAAATTATTGATGTTGGTAAACGCGGCTTGGCGGTGAAAACCGCCGGCGGCGCGGTTTTAATTACAGAATTGCAGGCTAAAGGCGGCAAAAAGATGCCCGCGGCCGATTACCTGAGGGGGCATAAAATACCCGAGGGCGCAAAATTATAGGGGGGGATATTATGTTTTATGACAGTACAATTTTATTGGTTATTCCGGCGCTCATACTGTCCTTATACGCGCAGTACAAGGTCAGTTCCGCATATAAAAAATACAGCGCCGTTCGCAATATGAAGGGTTATACGGGCGCCGACGTAGCGCGCCAGCTTCTGCTGGCCTCTAATATCAGCGACGTCCGCGTGGAACCAATCCATGGGAACCTGACGGATCATTACGACCCCAAGTCCAAGGTATTAAGGCTGTCGGAAGGCGTCTACAACAGCCCGTCACTGGCTGCGGTAGGTATCGCGGCGCATGAAACCGGTCACGCCATACAGCACAGCATCGGATACGGACCGCTGGGATTGCGCAGCGCGTTGGTACCCGCGGCGAACATCGGCTCCAAGTTAGCGATACCATTAATTTTTATCGGATTTTTACTGGCCGCCGGCACAGGCGGATTTGGCATGTTGATGATAAACGCGGGCATAATACTGTATACTGTTGCGGTCGCGTTTACATTGATAACCCTTCCCGTCGAATTCAACGCCTCCGGCAGGGCTATTGAATTACTGTCGGAATATCATTTTCTAACGGCCGACGAAATAACCCCGGCTAAAAAGGTTCTAAACGCGGCGGCGCTGACATATGTGGCGGCGGCGCTCTCGGCGGTTCTGACGCTGCTGCGGTTTGTGATTATGGCCAATAGCCGGAGGGATTAAAAATACAAAATTTTATTATATATACGAAATTTCATTAAAGATCAGGCAGGGCAAGTATGGAAGCCCCGGCGTTTGTCGCCGGGGCGGTTTATTAAAGCGCTCCCGACGCGTTCAGCGCCAGAACAATAAAATTAAGAATAAACAGCACAGTCGCGCCGACTAAAATAGGATGCAAATCTTTAAAGCGCCCACGGCAGGTCTTTATAATACAGTACACAAGAAAACCCGCGGCAATGCCATAACTGATGCTATACGCGAACGACATGAAAGCCAGCGTCACAAACGCGGGGGCGGCTTCCTCAAAGTCGGACCACTTAATATCCGTCAGCGATGATGTCATCATGATCCCCACAACAATCAACGCCGGCGCGGTCGCCGCGCTGGGCACGGCGCCAAACCAGTTGGCCAGGGGCAGGCACAGCAGAAACAGTATCGCCACCACTACGCTGGTAAGCCCGGTGCGACCGCCTGCTGCGATACCGGCAGCGCTCTCAACATACGTGGTGGTATTAGACGTCCCGAAAAGGGATCCGATTGAAGTGGCAATAGCGTCGGCAAACAGCGCCTTATCCATTTTCGAGTTCAGTTTATTGCTTTCGTAGAGCGCCTTTTCATCATTCGCGTCAAATATGCCGCTTACACGGCCTGTGCCAATAAAGGTGCCGATTGTATCAAATGTATCAGTAATACTGAACGCAAAAATGGTCAACAGAACCAAAACCAGTTTATCCGGCTGAGAGAACAGCGATAACAGCCCGGGGCTGCCGAATATTGCGAAAAACGTCTGACTGACCGCCCCTATATCAGAGGAACCCGCTCCGGGGCCTTGAGTTACGCCCAGCGGCACGCCGATGACAGTCGCCGCTATAATGCCGATAAATATAGCGCCCGGTACTTTTCTGACAAGCAGTATTATTGTAACAATCAGCCCAAGCAGCGCAACCAGCGCGGTTGGATTGTTAAAGGTTATGAGCGCGGGTACAATCGAACTGTTCAAGCTGGCGGAACCGCTGTCAAACACCGTAAATGTTCCGGGATCGGCGCTGAATGTGAGAAAATTTCCGCCTTTAACGCCTACATAAGCTATAAACAGGCCAATAGCCCCGCCGATGGCGTTACGCAGCACAGGCGGGATTGATTGAATAATGCTTTTGCGCAGTTTGGTGATCGTGATAATAATATTGATCAAGCCGCAGATGAATACCATAGCCAGCGCTTCCTGCCAGGCAAAACCCATCCCAAAACAGACAGTAAACGTAAAAAAGGCGTTCAGGCCCATACCGGGCGCCTGCGCGTAAGGAACATTGGCGAACAGCCCCATAACCAGCGTGCCGATAACGGCGGCGGCTATCGTGGCCGCAAACACGCCCCCCCATGGCATACCGGTCTGGCTTAGTATGTTGGGGTTTACGAATATTATATACACCATGGTAAAGAATGTGGTAACGCCGGCAATGATTTCTGTTTTTACGTTAGTGCCGGCTTGCTTGAGCTTAAAATACTCTTCCATAAAAAGCCTCCTCTTGATATGGGCCGATTTGTACGGCTTGTGCGCCATGCTGATTAACAAAAACCAACATAAGTTTATTGGAAATTCATTTAAAATGCAAGGATTAATTATAGACAACAGAGCTGAAGCATGAACTATTTTAAAAGAGACGGCGATGTCGCCGCGAGGAAGGAATACAACCCATAAATAAAATTAAGTATTTATAATTTGATGTGTCACAACGCTTTTCAAGCTTTCTCTTGGTTTTGTTAAGTGGCGGGAGTTTTATCAAACCGCCTTCCTCAAGTGCGTTTAGCATTGCCAGGCATTGCCGCGCTGTAGGCTTGCCTGAAATTTGATCCCATCCCAGAAACTCACACACGGTTCCAGCGAGTTCCCACTGGGACAATTTTGGATATGCTCTTACCGTCCATTGGATAAGCTCTATTTCTTCAGGGCTGAACCTCCTGCCCGAAAATTCCTTGATGGGTTTCTCCATGTCTTGTTCGCCTGCCTTTCTTAGAATACTATATCAGATAGGCGCTTTCCCGTTCAGCTAAAACTTTCTTTTTATATTTTTTTATTATAGCCTTTTTTCTCTTAATTCCAGTCCTTTTTTTCATGCTTCAGCTCTGTTATGCCTTTCAGGAGAAACGCCCCCATGTATTTACAGCCAAGAATAAGATGAAGCGTCGCCTGTCTGGGTTTCCAGCCCGCGATAAGGCTCATGCGTCCTCCGTCTTGCATAGTTTTCCTGCCCGATTATCCGGCCGATATGTAAGATGTGCAACAAAAAGAGCCTATGTGAATAGTATATAAGTAAGCCCTATCGGCCCATAAACGTTGAATAATAACGAAATAGGTTATTATATGGCATATTTGGCATATGTCGCGTAATGCGATAGTTCGGCGCTCGTGGGAAAACTGCGGCTTAATTTGTTCAGGGAGATGAATCATACGGGAGAAGAATGAAATCTATAATACGGCGAATATGGAAATACGCAATGCTCCGCAAGAGGTTGTAGATTTACTTACATATGACGGTTTGTTTTCAACGCTGTCTGAAGCTCAGCAAAGCATGCTGGCAGAATACATAAAGATTGACCGGGATATAATGCTTGTCTGCGAAAATGAAGGGATATCTGTAAAGAATTCAGTCCTTAAGGCCAAAATTTCATTATTGCTGGATATAAGTCTTACCGGCGTTTTGGCTATGACAGAGGCTTTTAACGGAGACATGGGCGCTTATCTTCAGGCGGTTTTATTTAAAAGGTATCAAAAATATGAATGGCTTCAGAGTGCGCCTGAATTATTAAATCTGCTTGTCTCCGGCCATCCCGCCATGGATGTTGTTACCGCTAAAGTCGCATCCATGGCGCTTGGTATGGATATCAAAGACTTAATCCGCGAGCCGAAAAGCACTTACGCCGATTCCGATTATGCCGGTATCGGCGCCGAGGATTTGCCCGTTATGAAGAAGATCGCCGCGGCTTATGCCTTAAATCCGCGAACGATCGTGAATTATATTAAAGGGCGCGATATACAGGTAAATGAATTCGCGGCGATGATAAAATCGTATCAAGCCGGTATACACGCTTTTACCTCCGATTCCGGCGCGCCTTCTGAAAACGCCGAAACACCGGCGGAGAGCCGGGCGGATTGGGATTCCTTATCGCCGGAAGATCGTTCGAGTAAACTTGACAATACTCGGCAAAATGTGATAAATATATTAAGGGCGGCGGCGCCGACTATACCAAGTACCATAAACAAAGGACGGATATATTCCGAATCTGATTTTTCTTTTAAAAAAGGCGTAAACGACGGGATTAATCTGAATTCGGGCGCGCTTGCGTACGACGATAATATTGCGCATATTCCGGGAAGGAATGGTTTGGCTCTTGATCTGACCGCGCAATATGATTCAAGCTCCGCGACAAGCCAAAAAGCGCTCGGCAAAGTTGATGGGGATCCTAAATTTTATTATGATATCCGGGCGCTTATGACACCTATAACATCATTGCAAGCCTCGAGTATAAACTCGGGTAATTATAGCCTTGCGGCGAACATTGCGATTAACGCTTTAGCCGCGGATAATTATTTTGACCAGAGCGTCAGTACCAGCGAGGAAGCTTATGTTGACTCGGATCTAGATTATTTTGGTTTTCCTTATGTAAATGATTGGTTCATTTCTGGATCGTATTATTTACATATAGACACGTATGCTGAATATGTGTTTTATGTATTTAACTCAACCGCTAAACAAAATAATGCGGTAACTTCAACCGGCGATAACCCGATGTCTTATATGGGCGACGGGTGGTCCATGAAGTTTGATCGGATTAATGTTGACAGCAGCACGGATGAAATTGTTTTGAAATTTGGGGGCGGTTCAGCATATCGTTATGAACCGGGCGTGTCGGCGTCTAATTTAAAGAGTTACCCGCTGTCTGATATAAAACTTGAAGAAGCCGTTAACGCGTATAGAACTTCAAAATACACATTATCTTTCAAGGACGGCAAAAAAGAATATTTCGACGCTAACGGCCGTTTACTGGGCATTCGGGACAGGTTTAACAACACAATCGATTTTGTGTATACTGTTAACGCCGGGTATAACGGGACAATTGTAATAACCGATACTAATAATAAAATTACCAATATTGTTTTTACGCCGTCGTTAGTTACTTTTACTCTGCCGGATCTGACAACAGTTAAATATACATTAACCGGCGTTATGGCAGGCAAAGTTATGTCGCAAAAAAAAGAGCAGCTTAACAGGACGACGCTGTTTGCATATAGCTCCAATACTGCATATTTTGATTATTTTTCTACAAATACCTCCAGCCCAAACAAAAACAGCGTTACGTATAATCTTTTGACTTCTGTAACATATTCAACCGGAGCCGTATCAAGTTACGCGCACGCTTTGGCTGCAGGCAATACGCGTATTACGTCTATAGCAGGGAATGACAATGGTTTCTTTCAGTACCCCAGGGCGGTTTCACGTCAAGACGCCGCGGATTCCGCAGTCTATAACCATGCCCTGTATACCTATTCAAGCAATAATTTTACCGGTTATCCATCGGCAAATGATTTGGATAATTTGGCTTCCGGCTTTATCTATACAACGAATATAAAATGGGACGATAATACTGAGAACCTGTATACGTTTAATAATTTACATCTTAATACAATTCTCGCCGTAAGCGTAAACAGCGTTCTCAAACAGAAGTATACTTATGTTTACGACGCCAGCAAACAGTTGGATACTGTCACGGAGCAGTATAACGGCGCCGTAACGCGGACGGCCGGTGAATTTTTTACGTATGACATACAAGGCAATTTAATTAATTATTGGGATAAACAAGCCGGAAGCAAGTCAGACACGGAGCATAAGAGAACATTCACATATGACAGCCGTTTTGCGCTGCGCTTGAACGAATCTTATAAAAAGGACGGCGCGACAACTCTAATTGACACAAATACACTAACGAGCGATGGGAAAAGTGTTTCAAATAATAAATTTTATACGAATGGCGTTTTAACTGGACAAATCGCTTTTACATATGATTCGTATGGAAACGTCCTTACAAAAACCGACTATGCTTCGGCAAGTAAATCCATTGTGACGACATATACCTATAGCGGGGGCGTTCATCTGTTAAGTGAAATAAGGGCCGGCATTACCCATAGCTATACCTACGACGCAATGGGCAGGCGGCTGACTTCAAATAATGGCAGAAATTATCAGACAGCTTACGCTTACGACTCGGCGGGGCGCGTTACGTTAATTACTAACCCTGATAACAGCGCCGTTCATAACACTTACAATGACGCCGCGCTGACACTGGTTTTGCAAAATGAAATTGGTCTGATATTAAAAACCACTTACGATAAATTGGGCAATGTAAAACAGATACAGGATACAACCACTGCCACAGTCAATCTGGAATCATATACTTATGATACATTCATGCGTGTTAATACCCATACAGACGGGCTTGGCACTGTAACAGCCTATACATACGATTATCTGGGACGCGTGCTGACAAAAACAATTGGGGGCGCTGCGTACCAAGAAACTTATGCTTATGACGACGCGAAAACTACAGCGGCTTCTTATGTTTCGAAAACCATTGAAGGGGAAGCAAACGCCCCGTCAATTAAAACTGTGACGTATACGAACTCATACGGTTTTGTCGTGAGCGACGGCAGGGTAGTGAATAACGCCGAACAATTAAAGACGTTCACATACGATTATCTTGGCAGCCAGCTTACTGCCAAAACGCCGGATAATCTTACGACCTCCTATCAATATGACGGGTCAAACCGCCTTATAAAAGTTATAAACCCCGACGGCAGCGTATATCAGCAAGGTTTTGACTGGCTTGGCCGTAAAATTACCGTTACTGATCCTAAGAACGCCGTGACTAATCTTACGTACGACGACGCCGGCAGGCTTATTAAAGAGGAGATACCTTTTACCGGGACTTATAAGTCGGTGAAAACGAACATTTATGATAACAACGGCAACATCACTTCGAAGAGGATAAGCAGCAATAAGCCAGGTTTGGCATCATCCGAATCAAGGGTGGATTTTGAATATAACAACCGTGATTTTTTAACGAAAGTAAATAATTATAATGATGGGATAATAGAAAATTATGTGACAGAAACGTATGACGCGGTTGGCAATAAATTAACGATGACTACCGGAAACGGGACGCGGATCACAAGTTATCTTTATGACAAACGAAGCCGTCTGATAAAACTGACTGACGCCGTAAATAATTTTGAATTATATACGTACGATAATAATAGTAATTTACTTACAAAAACGGATCGCCTGGGCACAATCACGACGAACTCCTATGACGGGCTTAACCGGCTGCTGTCGGTGTCGGCCGTATCATCAGGCGGCACAGCCGCCGCCGAATACATGACCTACACATATTATAAAACAGGGGCTAGGAAGCAGGAAAAGAATGAAAACCTGACCACGGGTTTTGTATACGACAGCGCCGGGCGCATTACCCAGCAAACAGAAACAACAAATACCACCGTTTCCGTCTATGACACATATTTGCCCGCGGTGACAATAATTAAAACGCAAGGCTATGACACTCGCGACAATCGGGTAAGCCTTGGCATTGCCCGCAACGGCGCCGCCGCTTTGTCCGAAACCTTTGAATATGACTCAATGAACCGTTTGACAAAGGTATATGACAATGACAGCCTGCAAGCCACATATACATATGATTCAAATGGGAACCGTCAAAATTTGACTTATGGCAATGGAGTTGTCACAACATACGCATATAATAGCGCAAATCTGGTCACCAGCCTGGCCAACGCAAAAAACAGCCAAGTTATTTCTGGTTACGAATATTCATACCAGCTGGATGGGAATCAGATAAGCAAACTTGACAACGCCGGCGTCTCAACTGTCTATTCTTACGATGATTTAGGGCGTTTGATCAGCGAAACGGAGACTGCCCCCGCCGGCGCCGCGGGTTCGGCGGCGCTTACGGTGACTGGTAAGGCGTATACGTATGATAAGGCTAATAACCGTTTGAGCATGGCGGTAAATACACAGGCGACGCCCCCCGGCGGCTCAGCCGGCGTCAGCGCTTCTACGGTTTCTTATACTTATAATTTAAACAACCAGCTTTTAAGCGATTCAACTCAAATAAACGGGAACCCGCCGGTTGAGACGGATTATGAATACGATAATAACGGAAATTTGAGATACAAAATATCAACATCAGATTCATATACTGTGTCCCATTTTTATGACGCCTTCAACCGGTTGAGACTGGTGGTCTCAGATCCGCCGTCTGTCTGGCATGTTTACAGATATAGGGCAGACGGGCTCAGGCTGGCTGTTTTTTCCATCCCGGCGTTTAGGCCGGTGAACACGGACATACCGGAGTCAATCCATGTTTGGGACGGCAGCAATATCGCCCTCACATTAGACAGGTCAGGGAGCCTCGTCAGCAGCAACATATATGGCGTCGGCCTCTTAAAGAACAAGCCAGTTACAGGCGGTTATGAGAGATACCCTTTATTCAACGCCCATGGCGACGCCGTGCAGCTGACGGACAATTCCGGCGCGGTCACAAAGGGTTATTATTACGACTCGTTCGGTGTGGAGAAAAATCAGGATCCGAACGACACAAACCCGTGGCGTTATGCCGGAGAGCATTATGACGACTGGTCTTACCCGCCGACAGTGTGGCTTGCCCGCGTCGAAAAGACATACGCAAGCGACATGGATTTATATGAAAATTACGCGTATTGGCCGCTTAGGCGAGACCGTTCCATTGACGACAACCCATTGACAATCGCCGGGCAGGTATTTGATAAAGGGATTGGATCCCACGCGACCTCAACCATAACCCTTCTTTTGAATGATGGGGGATACACCCGGTTCACCAGCATGATAGGGCTCGACGACGAGGTGTTGAATCGGCCCGACCAGGGCAGCGCCGCATTCAGGGTGCTGCTTGACGGCGTGGAGGCGTACAACAGCGGCCCGATGACCCCCGGCATGATTGAATCCGTGGATATAAGCGTGGCAGGGAAATCAATTATGCAATTAATCACGGATGAAAACGGCGACTATATGAACGATCACACCGATTGGGCCGGCGCGGTATTGGAAAGAGTCCCGGCAAGCCTCAGCGCCGGCGACATGGAGTTCACCGAAACCTATGGGTACATGCCGGCTAAGAGGGATATGTCGCATGACGGCAATCCTCTGAAGCTCGGGGGGAAGGTCTACGCGAAAGGTATCGGCGCTCACGCTCCCTCCGAATTGACTTTCGCCCTGAATGAAAAATACACAAGGTTTACCAGCGTCGTCGGTTACGACGATGAAGTATTACAATCGGCGGCTCCGTCCGCAAACGCCGCGTTCAGGGTGCTGCTTGACGGCGTGGAGGCGTACAACAGCGGCCCGATGACCCCCGGCATGGTCAGAAACGTGGATGTGGACGTATCCAATACGACCACGATGACATTGGCTGCGGATCCGAACGGGAACAACGACCATGATCACGCCGATTGGGCCGGCGCAATGCTCGAGAGCGTCTATTATGCGACGCCGGCGGGCGATGCGGGGTTCTCCGAGGATTACGCGTACTGGCCGCTGAACAGGGACAGATCCATTGACGGCAACCCAATTACGATTGGCGGCAATGTTTATCAAAAAGGACTGGGGTCGCACGCGGATTCAACAATAACCGTTCCCCTGGGCGGCAAGTATACATGTTTTACAAGCATTATCGGTATTGATGATGAAATACTGAGCGGGCCCCACCCCACCGAAGGCAGCGCCGCATTTAAAGTACTGCTGAACAATGTGGAAGTGTATAACAGCGGCGAAATGACGCCTGGTATGGTAAAATCCATTAAGGCGGACGTATCCGGTAAACAGACCATGCAATTGATAACCGATAAGAATGGTTATTTCATGAATGATCACACCGATTGGGCCAATGCGGTGTTAACAAATGTCCCAATGGACGGGGTTTATTATCTCCGGGCAAGGTATTATGACCCCGCTAACGCTCGGATGCTTTCGGAGGATCCA
>JAITDJ010000001.1 GCA_031282635.1 Clostridiales bacterium | reverse complement strand
AGTATCATAGCCGCGCGGACATCCGCCGGTTCCGAGGGCAGTCTCAGGCTGTTCAGCATGCGCGGGTACTGTTCTTTTACTTTGCGGAGCGAGTCGCCGTACCTGATGTCAGGCGTTGCGGCGAAGGTTTCAAGCTGTTTGAGAATTCTGTTTCGGGGGATCCTTTTGGAGGGACGGATGGATTTTTCCATACGCGCCTCCTTGCGGATTTAATTTTGCGCCTTTATTATACGCAGCGCAAAAAAAAAAATTTAGGTATAGATTTTCAATTTATAGCAATAATACCCATTAAGGAGGCCTTATGATGAAACCTGATATAAGCGTTATAATCCCTGTTTACAACGGTCAGCGTTTCATCGCGGACGCCGTAAACTCTGTGTTGTCGCAGATCGGCGTTAACTTGGAGGCGCTGGTTATTGACGATTGTTCGGACGATGAAACGTCCGAAATCGTAAACAGCCTGGCCGATAACGATGATCGCGTTATTTATATACGTACATTATCCAACCAGGGCGTGGCAGGCGCGCGCAATACAGGGGTTGAAGCCGCTTCCGGCGACTGGGCGGCGTTTCTCGACGCCGACGACAAATGGCACAACGATAAATTGTTCCGACAGTGCGAACTTATTCAGCAGTATGAGCAAATAGGCAAATACCCGCCGTTATGCTACACGGGCGCGTATGTGATGAACGACGACGGCAGCTTCGCGGGCCGCGTTTTGAAAGCCCCTTCACGGGTGACGTCGCAGGAATTGCTGTTCGGCAATGTGATAATCGCCTCCACCGTGATGGTGAGACGCAGGCTTCTGCTGGAACACCCGTTTGAGCATGGCGATCTGCATGAGGATTATATCGAATGGTTCCGAATTTTGGACAAATACGGCCCGGGCGTCGGCGTAAGGCAGCCGTTGGCGCGCTACCGGCTGACGAACGGGTCGAAGTCCAGAAACAAGCTGCGATCGGCGCGTATGGCATGGCGCACGTATAAATACCTGGGTCTTTCGACCCCGCGGGCATTGGTTTCGTTCGCTTATTATGTCAGGCATGGGCTGCGTCGATATGTCTTCTAGCGTTATTGGGAACACGCAGACGTTTTTAATCAGTATCGTAATGCCTGTTCACAATGCGGAGCGGTTCATTGCCGATCGTCTGAGCCGGCTGTTCCGTCTTGACCTTGAAGGGGTTGAGGTCGTAATCGTTGACGACGGCAGCTCGGATGATTCACTCTCCATCTGCCATGTCACGGTTGACGGCAAAAAAGACACACTGCTTATCTCGCAGCCGCACAGCGGTCTCGCGGAAGCCCGGAACACGGGAATACACGCGGCTTCCGGCGAATACATCATGTTTCTCGACTGCGACGACGAACTGCTGGAAGAGGGATTTGAAGAGGTTAAAAGGCATTTACGGGGCGCCGATCCGGATATTTTGATGGGCAAATATAACCTGATGCTTGAGAACGGCAAAACAGTACGGCCTTTATATACGTTCCCTAAGTGCGATTCAGCCCTTGAGGCGATAACGTTTATTTATGGCAGCCTTCCGGATTCCATCTGGAATGTATGGCGGTACGTCTGCCGCAGGGCGTTTATAGTTCGAAACAACCTGTTTTTCACGAGCGGGCTGATCTGTGAAGATCTGGAGTGGACGCCCCGGGCGCTTCACGCGGTCATGACAATAGAGTTCTGCGAGGCGCCTTTTTATGGATACTACTACAATATGTACGGTTCTGTAACACGTACCTCAGGTGTGAAACGCGTGTTGGACACAAACCGGATTGTGGCTGAAAGCGTTCAGGCTTATGCCTGCGAACCGTACGCGGATATGCTGTATAACCGTCTTGCCAGGGAGATGCTTTACAGCGTCGGCGGATATTTAATGTGCGACGCGCGTGAACGTATGGAATTCAGGCGTCTGGTTAATTTGAGCATGGCGTATCTTAATAACTGCGGTTTCCTTCCGGTCAGGATTTTTGCGAATTTGCGGGCCGTTATTCCGTTTGTTATCTGGTCGTTCGCGGTTAACGCGGCAAAAAGCCTTTATAACCCGTTCAAGGCTTCATTGGGGCCTTTGCGGCTGTAAAAACGGGGGGATGGCAATGACTCCGGAGTTACCCCTGATCAGTGTGATTGTACCGGTGTATAACGTGGAAAAATATATCAGGCGGGCGCTGGACTGTTTAGGAAAACAAGATTATTCACCGATTGAATTCATATTGATAGACGACGGCTCGCCGGACGGCTGCCCGGGGATATGCGACGAGTATGCTGAAGCGGATCAGCGGTTCAGGGTTATTCATCAGGCTAACAAAGGGTTGTCGGGAGCGAGAAACACCGGATTGGATGCGGCCCGGGGTTCATACATTACATTTGCCGATCCAGACGATTGGACTGAATACGACATATATTCGTCACTATATGGGGCGATAGCCGAGGCGAATTTGGAAATTTCGGTATGCGGGCATTATGTTGAGGATGAATGCGGCGGACACAGAGAGATTCACTTGATGCCGGACGGCGCTTCTATAATACCCAAAGATAAATCACTTGAGTATTTGGTTAATCATTCAACGTTCGAGGGATATGCCTGGAATAAACTAATATCAGTTGATTTGGTAAACCGATCGGGTGAGAATAGTAAACCGCTGCGGTTTGAGACGGATCTGCATATCTGTGAGGACGTACTGTTTTTCTGCCATTGTTTCCTCCATACGGGATCAATAATATATGCGCCGCGCCCGCTGTACCATTATGTGATACACGAAGGCAGCCTGCTGCGCTCTTTCAATGAAAAACGCAAGTCTGAAATATTGTCCTGGGAAAGAATCATCGCGATTACAGACGCCTATGGCAGCCGCGCGGGCCTGATCAGCCGGCGGCGGTACGCGGATTCATCCATAAACCTGATGCTTAACGCCGTACGGTACGGCAGCAAAGAAGACGTTTTCGAGCAGAAGGAAAATGTACGCAGATATTTAGGCGTATTTCTGCGCAGCCCTATAGTAAAATCGCGGCAGAAGCTGCGGGGGCTTATTATCTTTTGCTTTCCATATTTAAGCAATTGGGTCTGGCGGTATTTTAAGAAGTACCATATCCGTTGGCCGTACTGAGGGGCTCTTATGATAAATGGATATAATCGGATAATAATAAAATTGCATAAATACAATTTCCTGTTTTCTGAATTGGTTAAGCGAGATTTCAAGAAAAAATACAAACGGACCGTACTGGGCATGATGTGGAGCATGATCGGGCCGCTTATGCAGCTATTGGTTATGAGTTTAATTTTTACACGATTTTTTGGACGCTCGATGACGCATTACACCATATATCTTTTCACAGGTAATATTGTATATTCTTATTTCAGGGAATCCACCAATACGGGTATGTCGGCGCTGATGGATAACGCGGGCATTATTACTAAAATTAATGTGCCGAAATATATGTTTCTGCTTTCTAAAAATGTGTCGGCGCTAATCAATTTTTTGCTTACAATATCTGTTTTTTTCCTTTTTTGCGCCATAGATCATATTGAGTTCAGCTGGAGGTTTATCGCTCTTTTATATCCTGTAACCTGCCTGCTTATTTTCAATATCGGACTGGGGATGACGCTTTCGGCGTTGTTTATCATGTTCCGGGACGTCCAGTATCTGTATGACATATTTACTATGCTGCTGATGTATCTGTCGGTTATCTTTTACACATTGGACGGCTACGCTGAAAGAACGCGGTATCTGTTTTACCTTAATCCGATATACGTCTACATCAGGTATTTCAGAATAATAGTATTGGAAAACCGTTTCCCAGCGCCTTCTTTCCATGCGCTGGCGGCGATTTACGCGATTACGGCCGCGGCGGCGGGCGCTTTTATGTACTGCAGGTACAACTATAAATTTCTGTATTATATGTGAGGCTGAGATGGTTAGTTTAGATGTACTCAATGTTTCCATTAAATACATGACGGGCGATTTCAGGAATATCGGGCTTAAAGACTATGTGGTACAGAAGCTTACGGGAAAATATCAGGTTAAAGAATTCTGGGCGGTGGACGGGGTTACATTCCAATTGGAAAAAGGGGATCTGCTGGGTATATTGGGCGTTAACGGCGCGGGAAAGTCTACGCTGCTGAAAGCCGTAAGCGGCATAATGCGGCCTACGCGGGGCAGCATAGACGTCAAAGGCGCGATCGCCGCTTTGCTGGAATTAGGATCGGGATTTGACGGCGAACTTACCGTTAAGGAGAATACCTATCTGCGCGGCGCGTTGATGGGATATACGCGGGAATTTATGCAGCGGACGTATGATGAGATTATCTCTTTCGCGGAACTTGAGGAATTTGAAAACCAGCCTTTCAAACATCTGTCTTCGGGCATGAAATCACGCCTGGCCTTTTCCATAGCTTGTCTGGTAAGCCCGGATATACTTATATTGGATGAGGTTCTGTCAGTGGGAGACGGCGGGTTTAAAAAAAAGAGCGAGGCGCGAATGCTGGAGGTTATTAAAGGCGGCGCCACAACGTTATTTGTGTCGCATTCCATGGAACAGATAAACAAGCTTTGCAATAAGGCGCTTTGGATGGAGAAGGGCCGGCAGAGGGCGTTTGGTAAAGCTGAGGAGATTTGCGGATTGTATGGGGAATATCTCAATAATATGAACAAAAAATAGCAAGCAATCTAATTACGGGGTGGTAATAATGAAAGAAAGCTATCGTCGACAGAATATTGAGGAATGCGGATATCCCTATAAATTCTCTGTCGTTATGGCTGTATATAAGGTAGAAGAATATATAAGAGAAGCGGTAGACAGTCTCTTGAATCAAACAATGGACTTTGAGCGGAATACGCAGCTGATAATGGTTGACGACGGCTCGCCGGATAATTCCGGAACTATCTGTGATGAGTATAAAGAAAGGTATCCGGACAATGTTATTGTAATACATAAAGAGAACGGAGGCGTATCATCCGCGCGAAACGCGGGATTGCCCTATATTGAAGGGCGATATGTAAATTTTTTGGACGCGGATGATATGCTGTCCGAAAACACGCTGGATGAAGTCTATCTTTTTTTTTCAAGCAATGAGGAATATGTGGATGTAGCAGCGATTCCACAAATAATATTCGGTGAATGGAGCGGCCCGCATTCATTAAATTATCGATTTGATAAAGGCTCGAGAATAATAGACCTGAAATGTGAATATAAGTCGATGCAAATGTCTTTAACATCAGCGTTTGTTACTTTTGCGGCATCCCAAAAGATGTGTTTTGACGAACATTTAATGACCGCCGAGGATGGCAAGGAGATAGCTAAGATCCTTATACACAAACAAAAAATAGGCGTTGTGAGTACTTGTACACATCATTATCGCAAACGAATGGGCGAAAACCTTTCAGCAACGCAAAATTCCATGAACACAAAAAATTGGTATGGCCCATATCTAAAAAATTTTAGTTTGTGGTTATATAATCATTATGAAACCCAGTTGGGATATATCCCACTTTTCGCGCAGTATATAGTCATGCAAGACATACAATACAAAATAAAGATCAAAAAAATACCTGAAAATGTTCTTACACAAGAAGAAGAAATCGATTTTTTTAATCTGCTGCGGGAAGTATTATCGCGGACAAACGATGCAATCATTCTGGAACAAAAAGTTCTTAATATCGAACACAAATATTTTTTGTTATCACTCAAATACGACCGTGAGCCCGAGATGTCTTTATCAAGAGACAGCGCCTTACTCTCTTATGAGAATACCCTTATTCATAAGGTGGAAGATGGATACACGTATATAGATTTTATCAATATAGAGGATGGGATGCTAAAGATCGAAGGATTTCTGGTCGTATTCGGCATTTTCGAGAACTCAACAGCAGTTTTGCGCGTAAACGGCGCGCTGCTTGAGACCAAGCCGGTTGGCCAAGAGAGAGACGTCTATTCTCTGGGTAAAAAAATATCCTCAACATCCGCGTTTGTCGGACTGATTCCATTATACGAAAATGTGGATATCTATGAAATAAGTATTTGTTGTCGTCTGGTTAACGGCGCCATAATAAAGAGAAAAAAAATAACATATGGAAAATTCGCTCCCATTACCGCGAGTATGAAAAACTCCTACCGCTATATAAGCGGATGGAAACTCACAGCGGATGAATCGACAATATATCTGAAAAAATGTAATGCCTATACACATGTGATGTCGGAATTACGCTTATTACGAACCCTGTTCTCAGTATCCAAACCGGGGGCCAAACGTGCGGCGGTCACCCGGAGTCTTTGTTTCATTATCAAACCATTCATCCGAAAAAAAATTTGGCTGATATCTGATCGCATAAGCAAAGCGGACGATAACGGCGAGGCTTTGTTCCGCTATATGCGGCAAAAACATTATAATAAAATCAGGTACTATTTTTGTATCTCAAAATATTCGAGCGACTTTGCCCGTCTAAAAAAAGCGGGAAGAGTGATAAATATATTTGGCTGGTATTACAAGTTCAATCTATTATTGGGGGCTGTATCAGTATCTTCACACGCTGATAATGAATATACAAACCCGTTTCCCTGGAGCAGGCAATACTATTCGGATCTATTGCACAATAGCAAATATGTCTTTTTACAACATGGCGTTACTAAGGATGATCCTTCTCGTTGGCTTAACAGATATAACACTAATATAAATATTTTTATAACCACGACGAGACAGGAATACAGCTCATTATTGAGCTATAACTATTATTATGATATTAAGCAAGTGCGGCTTACAGGCATGCCTCGATATGACTATCTTTATAACGAGCCAAAGAAACAGATAACAATTATGCCAACCTGGCGAAGGAGCTTAGTTACTAACCATTCGGCGGATGGAATCCGTCACATTAAAATTGGATTTCGCCAATCCGCGTTTTTTAAATTCTATAATGCGCTTCTCAATTCTTCGAACCTGCTTAATGAAGCAGAAGAACTAGGCTTTAAGATATGTTTCGCCCCGCATCCAAACATGCGTGAATGCATGGATCTTGTAGAAAAAGACGAACGCGTTATTTTTATGGAAAATGAGGTTTCTTACCGAAGAATATTCGCCGAAAGCAATATGATAGTC
>JAITDJ010000241.1 GCA_031282635.1 Clostridiales bacterium | reverse complement strand
CAAAATATTTCTGGAAGAATGGGTACGCCAGCAATACCGGCCCCATAGTTACCACAGCCATAGCCATGCGGAAAGATTCAGAAGGCATATTCGCGAGGCCCGCTTGACCGGCCGCGGAAGCCGAACCGCCCGCCACCGCCATCTCCTTGAGCATCTGCACAGATTTCAAGATTTCGGCTATCGTGTACTGCAGATTATACATCAAGCGCTGATTGACAAGCAGGAGACAATAAAAATAATTGTTCCATATGCCGACCGCCGCGAAGAGCGCGACGGTAGCTAAACCAGGCATGGCCAGCGGCATCACTATACCCAGCAGGATGCGCCATTCGCCGGCGCCGTCGATCCGAGCTGATTCCACAAGGGAATCGGGAATGTTGGCGCGGTAAAAAGTTCTTGTTATTATAACCCAATAAGCTGAAAAACAAGCCGGTAAAAACAGAGCGTAAATTGTGTTGGTTATATGCAATACCTGGCTGCACAACATGTAAAAAGCGACTGTACCGGCATTAAAAAGCATTGAAAAAAAAGAAAAAAAGGTAAAAAAACCCTTAAATCTAAAATCGGGCCGAGATAACGGATACGCGTATAGAGCCACGGATATTACGCATAACGCTGTACCAGCAAGTGTCGCTATTATCGTGTTTTTATAAGCAACGGCTATCATGCCTCCGCCGGATTCAAAAAGAAACGAATACGCCTTAGTGGAAAAAAGCTTGGGCCACAGCCCGTAGCCTTTCATAACCAGCGTCTTTTCCTCCGTAAACGAAGCGGCGATTACAACCCAAAGCGGCAATATGCAACACGCGCTAGCCAAGATAAATATCAAATGCCATATCGTATTAGCCAATTTTGATAACTGGTTTACACCGATGCCTGGTACGGTTTCCTGTTCTTTTCTCCGCGCCATAAACTTGGACATCGGAATGCTTCTCTCAGACATAATGAGCCTCCAGCCTGCTTTTTAAAACATTGCCATATTTCTGTCGACCTTGCGCACTATGGCGTTAGTAAGAAGTACCAGTGAAAAGCCAATGATCGACTGGAAGAGCGCGGCGGCCGCCGGCAGGCCCAAGTTAGTGGAACCGCGAATTGCCGCGTATACGTAAACGTCTATTGTAAGGCGAGCCTGGTGAACAATGCCGGAGCCGTTTACCAAGTTCCAAAACATATCGAAATCGGTGTTGAGGATACGGCCAACCGCCAGAATCTGCAGCAGTACAATAGTGGGTATCAGTTGCGGCAGCGTTATGTAAACAAATTGTTTCCATTTTCCGGCCCCGTCGATCATCGAGGCCTCATATAATTCTTGGCTGAAACCTGTCAGCGTAGCCAGATAAATAATGGAATTATTACCCGCATACCGCCATATATTGGCTATTACAAAAATAATGGGCCAAGCCTTGATATTAGAATAAATATTAACGGTATCCGCTCCAAAACTCCTGAGAACTTGATTGAACAGCCCATTTGAAGAAATAAACGCATATACGACATACGTAACAATAATCCATGAGAGAAAAAATGGCATAAACAGTATCGTATGGTAGGCTTTAGCGGCAAAACGCTGCCTAAGCTCATTTATGCCCACAGCTATGGAAACCGCCACTATCGGCCCAATTATCATAAATATCAGATTATAACCCAGCGTATTACGCATAAATATCGCGAAGTCATTCGAAGAAAATATAAACGCAAAATTATTGAGGCCCATCCATGGACTCTTGTAAAACAATGAATAGAAGAAACGATTCTGCAGCCAAAAATCTTTAGGAGGAATCGCCAGCTTGTAATTCTTAAACGCCATTAAAATCGCGGGCAAAGGCAAATAGGAAAAAATAAATAAAAAAACCGTACCCGGCAGCAGCATCAGCAAATACGCGCCGTGCTTTTTCAGTTCCCCACTATCCCATCGCGCCGTGCGGCGTTTAGCGTTATAAGACGCGGCGCCATTTTGGGATATGGCGGAATCAATTGTCGACAAGCAATCACTTCCTTCCTTCAGCGACGGCGCAACGACCGGATACCGTCGACGAGTTGATTCGAAGCATCTTTGGTAAACAACATCAATGGCAGCTTAATTACCCGCGAACCGCTTGAGCGGCTCGAATTAACCGCCCCATACTGAATACGGGCTGAACAGAACCCCATTTAGATAAATACGACATTAACAAAAAAATATCCGGCTCGTGCAATCGTCTAACACATTTCACTATTATTAACAATTCATTTACGCAAAGTTATAAATCGCTTGCACAGCGGAAAATTATCCACCTCCAATCATGGCTAGTCTGATAAGCGTACACATGTGTGCGTATCAGACTGCTATCTTCCTGCCAGCTAGGGCAGTATTAAGACACGACCCCAGACGGAAACAGGAATCGTTTAGACAAAATTATCGCATACTAAATACGTCTGATGTGTACGTTTAAAATATAGCACTAATTTTTATCTATGTCAATAAAAATTATATTGATTTTGCTTTACCATTCATATCTATTTGCCACGTATGTAATACTACGCGGGCTGAAATACTGATAAAAATGTTTGATCGCTTGAAGGCGGCGTTTGAAAATAAACGCCGTTTCACCTCCGACGCGTCGTACGAATTAATGATACCCGCTCCGCCGCGTTATTATACTTTTCCAAGATTTGTTAGAAACGTCTATAAAGATAAAATTTTGGGCCTTTTCACTGATACTCGTATGCTAATGTTGACAACTCAATTAGAGTAGTATATACTTTTTGATGTACAAAAGTTATATCATTTATATCATTATAATGTAGGAGGATAAAAAATGTTAAAAAGAAAAATGTTAAAAAGAACAAAGATTACTTTTATTAAAAAGATTGCTTTTATTATTGCTCAAGTTATGATCGTTGCGTCTTTAATTAGCGCTTGCTCGGGCGGAGGGCAGCCCCTGGTCTCCATTGGCGCGGCCTCGGAATCAAACGGCGAGCCCGCGGAAACAAGCGAGAATTTGCCGGAAGCCGCGGCGGAAGATTCCGGTTTGGACGCGACCCCTTTCAATGTAGAGAATGGCGCTGTAGTGCGTTTTTTACATATTTATCCGGAACACGCCGACGCGATAGCGAAATCGATAGAGATTATTGAGCGTGACTACCCGTTGACAGTGGAGGTCAGCGTGACGCCGTGGAACGAAGTAACCAAAACGATCCAAACCGCTTCCGCTTCCGGCGAGATGTACGATACCTTTTTCCAATGGAACAGCCAGGTACCCGGATATGACCAGTCAGGGCTTTTGCTGGATTTAACGCCGTACTTCGAGGCTGATCCCACATGGGAACCGAACTTTCTTAATGAAGAATGCCTTACCCAATACGCCAACCTGGATGGAAAAATTATGGGTATACCCCTTCGTGGTACAGGGGTCTTTATTATCTATAATAAGACCATGTTCGATGAAAACGGATGGACGATCCCCGGTACCGAAGAGGAATTGGCCGAGCTTTGCGAAAAGATTATTGCCGATACAGACGAAAAAATTACGCCAATCATGGCCCCCGGCAAACCAAACGGGTTCCAAATGGAAAGCGCCCGCGCGAAAATATTCGATCACATCGTCTATATGGCGGGAGAAATTGAAAACCCGCTGCGCTTAACCGATCGTATGATTGATTGGCAGGGTTTGTACGCAAAGAGCGGCGAGATTATGAAAGACTGGTATCAGCGAGATTTTTTTGGCAAAAATCCATTTGGGCTGGAGAGGGAAGAAGGACAGACAGTATTTTTTACCGGTACGGCTTCGATGCTTCTCTGCAATAACAACGAATTGATCGCCTTGCGTGATATGAATGAAGAAACCGGGAACTATGAGTTGGGTTCTTTCATGTGGCCCGCCCCAAAAGACTGCGACGAGACACTGTTTACCTCCGCGGGGTTCGGAGACGGGTGGGGCGCCTGGGCCGGCTCGAAATATCCGAACGCGGCGGCGGCTTTCCTTCGCGGCATGAGCAGTTCTGAGGTTATGACGATATGGGCTAATCAGGAACGATGTGTCGTGGCAGCAAGCGGCATTGTTTACGCGGACAGTCTTCAGCAATCGTTCGCTGATCAGTTTGCTCGCTCCGGTAAGTATCGCGTTGTTCCGGATTACAATACGGGAAATTTAGGCACAAATCGTTCACAGGTTTTTGTCGATTATATGACAGACGACACGATGACGGCCGATGAATTTGAACGGCAAATAAATGAATTAACGCGGAAAGCGATTGAGGATGCCGAAGAATAGACATCCGCGGCGCCATGGCGCCAAAAATGATAATACTTGCGCGGCGGGGTCTCCGAATGGCGCGCGCTTTTTTATACGCCGCCATAAGTATGATAATGCTATGATGGGGCAGATGAAAAAAGGCGCGCCGGTTTAAAGGCGCGCTTTCGCACGATTAAGCGCCCGGCCCGCCGGGCGCCTCCCCAGTTGCGCTGAAGGCGTGGAGTTGAGGATATGTTGGGTAAAAGTTTCTCCTTTGAAGATAAACGGAAAATACTTGGCTATTTTTTTTTATTACCGTTTTTTATAATGCTTGTGGTTTTTATGTTTTATCCAATTATTGAGTCTGTGGTCAAGAGTTTTACCAACTGGTCCGGCATGACAGACTCTTTCGAGTTTATTGGTTTCCGAAATTATATACGTATTTTTACCGATATGCCCGAGTATTGGAAAGCGATGTCTGTAAATATTAAATACGCGTTCATCGCGACGACGGTGCAGACATCGCTCGGATTTTTATTGGCTGTAACGATAATTAATTTAACAAGGCGCTGGCAGAATTTTTTTAAAGTTTCCCTGTATTTGCCGGTAATTATTCCAGCCGCCGCTATAGCGGTCATGTGGCGTTATATTTATACGCCTGATTACGGCCTGATCAATCAATTCCTGCGCGCTGTCGGGCTCGGCCGGTTCGCGGTCGCGTGGACAGCCAATCAATCCACGGCGCTAGGCGCCGTTATCGTATCAAACACTTGGAGGTACGCGGGCTTTACAATGGTTCTGTACTATGTGTCGATGCTGGATATTTCAAAGGAAACGCTCGAATCCGCGAGAGTCGACGGCGCGGGCCGATGGGCGCAGATACGATATTTTTACTTTCCATTGACAAGAGGCGCGACGGAAATCAATTTCGTATTATCCATCACCGGCTGCCTGCGCGCTTTTGATATTTTTTATTTGCTGACCGGGGGAGGACCCGGAACGCACACGAAAGTTGTCAGCATGTGGATTATGGAGACAGCGTTCCAGAGCTTTAAATTTGGCCGGGCGCTCGCCATGTCCATTGTGCTTTTTATCATAGTCGTTGTGACAATGATTATCTTTCGCGCTATTCTTGCGCCAAAAGATGATTTTCAATAAAGGGCGGACGTTATTATGACAAAAGTAAAATCTATACTGCCGATTAAACCGCTTAAATCGAAAAATATTCTCGAAGGGGCCGTTATGGTATTTTTCGGTTTCCTGGCGCTTTACCCGCTTTTTTTTGTTCTGCTGACGTCTTTAAAGTCGAATACCGACGTTATCATGAATCCGTTCGGCATAAGGACTTTTGAGCCGCTAAACTATATAACCGCCTGGACAGTCGGAAAAGTCGGAGAATACCTTTTAAACAGCGTTATCACCACAATAATAACTATCGCGCTGCAGCTGCTTGTTATTATTTTTGCCAGCTACGCGTTCGGCAAGCTGCGTCCCTGGGGATCGAGCGTCCTATTCGCGATAACGCTTATCGGGATGTTTGTGACATCGGAAATGACGACCGTACCCAACTACATGACAATCAAAAATTTGGGGCTGATGCAGACGAGATGGTCGCTTATACTGCCATATACGGCGGGCGGCTTAATTATGGGTACGTATATATTGACGAACTTTATACGCGCGCTTCCGAGGGAATTAGACGAGGCGGCGTTGATAGACGGCGCTGGTATATGGGATATTATCGTGCGCGTTGATTTACCGCTTATAGTTCCGGCGCTTGCGGCGCTGGTTATTTATAATTTCAACGGCGTGTGGAGTGAATTTTACTGGGCGCTTATCGTCGTAAAGCAGGATCATTTGAAAACGCTGCCTCTGGGGCTTATCAATTTTCAATCGCAGTTTACGTCCAGTTACGGCGTGTTGACCGCCGGGCTTATGATTTTAATGACGCCGGTCATTACAGTATATCTGTTCTTTTCAAAATATTTTATCGCCGGGATAAGCGCGGGCGCGATTAAAGGCTGAATTCTGCGGCCTCACATTTCAAACGCGCGAGCGGGTCGGAAACCTTTGACTTTATTACCTTGTTATGCTATTATTAAAATACCGCTAGGGGTGCCGCGCTTATCAGAAAGCCGGCTGAGATTTACCCTTTGTACCTGCTCCGGATAATGCCGGCGAAGGAAAGCGAGGCCTCCCGCGGATCTATTATAAGGAGGTCTTTTTTATGTCTGTGGAAGGGTTTTCGGAGTTTTTTATGTCGCCCGCCGGTATCGGCGTAACCGTTGTCGTCTGTTGCGCCGCGCTGGTTATGATGGCCGGAATTTTTTACCGCGGGAATCAATTCACCGTACGCGCGTTAACCTGCTCGGCCGTCTGTATCGCGCTGTCTTCAATACTCTCAAATGTTAAGATCTACCATATGCCTCAGGGCGGATCGGTTACCGCGTTCAGTATGCTGTTTATTGTGCTGGTAGGTTACTGGTTCGGCCCGGTGATTGGTATTCTGGCGGGAGTTGCCGACGGGCTGCTGCAACTGGCTATTGATCCGTATGTGATACATCCCATGCAGCTGCTTCTGGATTATCCATTGGGCTTCGGCGCGTTGGGCGCGGCCGGCTTTTTTCGTAACGCCCTGCGAAATAACACATTAGGCGCTACGCAGATAAAATTCGACGGGCTGTGTATCGGATATATCGCGGCGGCGATGGCGCGATGGTTTATGAGTTTCTTGTCGGGGTTTATTTTCTTCTATGAATCCTCGGGCGATATGAACCCGGCTGTTTTCTCGGCTGTATACAATATTTCTTATATACTGCCGGAAATGGCGCTGACGTTAATAGCCTTGATGGTTCCCGCGTTTAGAAACGCGATAGAATTAGTCTCCCAGGGACGCCGAACAGTCTCGTGACAGTGGGGCTGTTGTAATATGCACGCCTATTTTCATTTATTGGAGATTCCGGCTGATGTCAAGACTCTTTTGGGGAATTATATTTCTTTAATTCTGATTGAGCCGGCGCGCCCGATGTGTTATACTCTTGGAATAAAATCGTATGGGGCAGAAAAAACAGGAGTATAGGTGAATCGAATGAAATTTGACACTCTGTGCGTTCATGGCGGCAGAAAAACATATGACAACACCGGATCTATCGTAACCCCAATCTTTCAGACAGCCACATTCGCCCGGGGTTCCGTCGGCGGGGGAACGGGCTATGACTATTCCCGTCTGCAAAACCCGACCAGGGAACAGCTTGAACTGCGTATCGCGGCTTTGGACGGCGGCTGCGACGCTCTGGCGTTTTCAAGCGGGATGGCGGCCATTTCTGTTTTAATGGAGATGTTTGAAACAGGCGGTCATCTTATTATTTCAGACGATCTGTACGGCGGCACGCTGAGGTTTTTCAACAATGTTTCCGAGAAAAAGGGGCTTTCTTTCTCGGAACTGTCAGAAACGGAGGATTTGGAAAAACTGATTCGGATCAATACCAAAGCGGTCTTCATCGAAACCCCGACAAACCCAATGATGAAGACATTTGATCTGAAAAAAATATCGGAGATAACCAGGCGTCGCGGCCTTATGCTGATTGTTGACAATACATTCCTGACGCCATATTTCCAGAGACCGATTGATCTGGGCGCGGATGCGGTTGTTTACAGCGGCACAAAATATCTGGCGGGGCACAACGATACGCTGGCGGGTTTTTTGGTGGTAAATAACGCGGAGTTATCGGAAAAGCTCCGTTTTTTATATAAAACAACAGGCTCGTGCCTTTCTCCGCTTGACAGCTGGCTTGTGCTGCGCGGGTTGAAAACACTGCATTTAAGGATGGAACGCCAGAACAACTCCGCACAGCGGATTGCCGAATTTCTTTACCGCCACCCCAATGTGGAAAAGGCGCTGTATCCGGGTATAGGCGGCATGATCTCTTTTTACGTGAAAGATGAGGCTTTGGCGCGGGCAAGCCTTGAAAAACTGAATCTGATATACTTTGCGGAAAGCTTGGGTGGCGTGGAAACATTGATAACATATCCCATGACGCAGACGCATGCCGATATCCCTTGCGCTGATCGCGAACGGAAAGGTATAAATGGGAAACTGCTGCGTATTTCCGTCGGGATAGAGGATCCGGACGACATAATATCAGACTTGAATGAAGCGCTGAAAGGCTGATGACGGGTAAGCGCAAATTCGGAAACCCTGTTTGGCGGAATTCCGACGGTACAGTGGCGGAGCGTCAAGTCAAATAATCCTCTAAATACTGTTTCTTCAGCAATTCATAAGGCACAAACCGATTATATTTTCCTCGCGGACGCGTGGTTTCGGGCAGCGTCAGCGTATATTTGTCTATAGGGCCGGATAAAAGCTCCGCGGTCACCCCGCGCAGCGTTTCTTCGTCCATCATCGTTTCCGCCTCCAAATACATAGGCGACGCCAGACTCGGCGAAACCGCACAGTTTACCCCTTTATCCGTGAGAGCCAGGCGCAGTTTGGTTAATTCCCGAGTGCCCAGCCAAGGAAAAACGGCGTATCTATTTTTGGACAGCGGGGCGGTCAGACGGTAAGTCAGCTCGTTTTGGGCTGCGTATTCCCGTATCTGGTTCAACCGGTTAACGCAGTCTTCCGTCATATAAGCATAGCGCTCGTTTGAGGACAGCACACAGCGTATTTTTATCAGCAGTTCTGTTGATAAATCGGCTATGGCCGGGGATATCCAGGCGCCGCTCGGTCTCTTTGAAGTCTGTTCGGCAAAGACAGTCCTTGATCGGTCGTCGATATACGCCGCCTCCCAGGCCCGCCCAGCCAGCGCAAACACATCGCCTGGTTCCGGCGCTTCCGCTATCGCGCCGATAACCTGTCCCTCCGCCTGAACGGTATACTCTATGGATGTTTCAAACACCGAAAAGAATTCATGCCTGTGAATCAATGTTTCCGCGCGCCGGCCCACGATAAGGCCGCCGTCTTCCGTACGCTGAAGATGTTCCAGCGCGATCAGCCGTAACAGCAAAAGTCTGTAATCATCAAGCGGTATATGCCGGAACGCCGCCAGGCTTAATACATTTTGAGCCAGCTGCGGCGCGGTTATTTCCCCAGCTGCGGCCATATACGCCATTGTCTGATGATACAGCAGGGAATATGGAAAACGTATAGGATTTATCGGCTCTATCCAATGATCCGCAAGGAATAATTCCAGGATTGCGACGGTTTTGAGGAATTCCCAGTTTATATCCGAAAAATTTTCTATAGGCGTATCGTATTCTTCAAAGGTGAAAAGCAGCTCGGCTGTCTGCCCGCGCCGACCGCAGCGTCCCACCCGCTGAGCCAGGCTGGATACGGACATGGGCGAGCCTATCTGTATGACCCTGTCCAGTGACCCGATATCTATGCCTAACTCCAGGGTAAGCGTCGCACCTACGGCAATAGGCGTTTCGCTGTTTTTCATATCCTGTTCGGCCTCAGCGCGCAAAGCCTCCGAGACGCTGCCGTGATGCGTGTAATAAATATCCTTTGTGCCGAGTGTTTTCGCTATATGGCGCATTCCGCTTATTATTTCCTCCACTTCCGCGCGCGATTTGGCGAAGATTATTGATTTTTTATTCAGGGTCCGGCGGTAAAGAAATTCCGTTTGAGATATGTTTTCGCCAGCCGGGCTCTGGCTGCCGACCGGTAAAAAACGTCGCATTTGAACGCCCAGTCTGCGCTTGGCGGCGGTTATACCGGGTGTGACGCAGACGCGTCCGCTGCCGGTATTAAGCCATGCTTCCGCTTCGGAATAATCAGGCAGCGTGGCCGACAGGCCGATCCTCCTGGGACGGCAGCCCGCCAAACGTTGTATGCGCTCTAATTGGCACAACAGTTGTACGCCGCGTTCATTCGACATGAAATAATGCACTTCATCTATAATAATAAACCGTAAATCACCAAATAGCCTTGATATGGCCTTGCGTCGTTTCATCAGCAGGCTTTCCAAAGATTCAGGCGTTATCTGCAGCACGCCCTCCGGTTTTTTCAGCAATTTGACCTTGCTTGTGTGAGAAGAGTCCCCATGCCATTTGTACACGGGTATATACGCTTCCCGCAGCAGTTCCTTAAGGCGTGTAAACTGATCGTTAATCAGCGCTTTAAGCGGGCTGACATACATAATGCCGACAGAAGCGGCCGGCTGTTCCGTCAATATCGTAAGCGCAGGCAAAAAAGCGGCTTCTGTTTTGCCGGAGGCCGTACCCGCAGACAGCAGCAGGTTTCGGTTCGTGTTAAAAATAACCTCGCACGCGGCTGTCTGCACATCGCGCAGATCGATCCAGCCGCTGCGGTAAATAAATTCCTGAATAAAGGGTGAAAGCCTTTTAAACGCATCCATTACGTTATAGCTCAAAATCAGCGAACCGATCCGCAGGCTCGGCGTCTTTGGCGAAGATAAACCGTGCGCCGCCTAGTATTTCCGCTATGGACTTCTCTGGGTTCTGGTAGATAATATTTATCAATTCAATGAAATCCCTTATGATTTCGCGCGGCGTAATATGCGCGTCCGCGCCAACGCGTTCATATTCAACTTGCAGGAAATATACCAAGTTATCCTGTGACACGCCGGCTTCATAGTTATACAGACCAGCGTGTATTCGCGCCAAATTTTCCAGCAGTACATACATTTCCTCATGGGTGAGGGGTTCCAGGCGAATGATTGGCGCCAGCAGATCTTTGGGGTTCTCCGCGGCAAAACGCCCCTCGGTAAGCCGGGAACGCAGCGCGTCGTAACTGAAAATACCCTTGTGCTGATCCTCCAGGCACTGCGGAGTGGCGCACATAAAAAAGCCCAGATGGTTTGCTTTGCCCTGCAGCGTGTCATTGTACATCATCAAAATCATTTCGTAATTGATCTGGCGCGTTACGGCGTTTGGAATGCGGAACAGGTTCACCAATTCGTCTATCAGCACCAACAAACCCATATACCCCGCTTTTATTAAAAAGCGCGACAGTAGTTTTATAAAATCATACCAGTTGTTATCGTTTATGATCAGGTTAATGCCGAAGTCGCGCTTCGCTTCTGTTTTTGTCGCGTACTCCCCGCGGAACCACCGCAGGATATTCGAACGCAAGTCATCGTCGCCGCTGATATACGCCCTGTAATAGACCATTACCGCGTTAGCGAAATCGAACCCGTTTACCATAGATTCCATTTCCAGGGCAACCTGATGAACACGTTTATAAACAGCTCTGTTGAATAAAGGATCGTCACTGAAAAGCCCGGTTTCAATGACTACATCCGACTGAACGGAAGAGAGCCAGCGTTCCAATATAAGTTGCAGCGCGCCGCCGTCCGGCCGGGTTTTTGTGGATATATTGCGGATCAGTTCCTTATATGTCGCAAGGCCCTGCCTGCCGCCGCCGGCCAAACGACGATCCGGCGACAGATCCGCGTCCGCTACGGCAAAACCGCGATCCATAGCATAGTTGCGCATGGTTTGAAGCAGAAAACTCTTTCCGCTGCCGTAGCGTCCGACTATAAATCGGAATGCCGCGCCGCCGGCTTGTAGTATGTCTATATCGTGGAGCAGCGCGTTTATCTCCTG
>JAITDJ010000235.1 GCA_031282635.1 Clostridiales bacterium | reverse complement strand
ATATTCCTGCTTAAAACATAAGTAAGTATGAAACCTATGGCCGCGGCGATCAACAGACAAAGCCCTATGTCTTTGTACATACCCCAAATGGTTTTGTCCAAATCCGCGACAGATGAAATTAAGAGCGTGAAAGCCACCAGATTGCCGTTGTTTCGTACAGGATATCCAACTATTAAATATTGATTGGAAAACACGCCTGACAGCCCGTCCTTTAGCACAACAGGCGAGCCCCTGCGCAGAGGTTCCAGTTCGGTCTGATTAAATACCAGTGATTTGTCCAGTGTAATGTCATCGGAGAGTATGAATATAGTCATATCTGTATTCAGCACAATTTCACTGATGCTTAAGTACTGCTGTATGTTCTTATATTGATTTACCAGTTGTTGAGCGTCAACCGTACCATAGTCGTACCACCTGCCCAGTTCCTCGCTGACTTTTCCGCCCGCGTCTCGTAAGAATTCAATGCGCTGTTCAGTGAGATATTGGCGGATAACCTGGGAGAGCACTGTGCCCAGTACAAAGAAGCTTATAATCAGAACGCTGAGATACAACGTAAGCTGCTTACCGAAAATCGTGCGGAACATTTTTTTCTCCCCAAAACTGAAACGATTTTTCGTTGATTATATAATAATACCACGGGGCGGGCGCTTTGCAAAGACTAACAGAACAACCGCCTCATACAGAGGAGTAAGTTAATGAAGATAAGATTCGCGGCCGTATCAATATTAATAATAGCCGTATGTGCATTCGCTTCGGGGATTGAGACGCCTGCCGCCGCCAACGCCAAAGTGCTGGTTGACGGTAAATTGATAAATCTTGATAAACAGACTGAAATAATAAATGGGAGGATCATAGCGCCAGTGAGGGGCTTATCGGAGAGCATAGGCGCTTCCGTCGGCTGGGATGCCGGCGCAAAGCGAATCACTGTTTATTTTCGCGATCGTTATGTGATTATGCGCATAGGCGATCCAAATATGCTTTACGGGCAGTACCGTTCGGATGGAACCGGCCGTTTTTCATATGAAACACAGTGGGCGTACGTTTTGGAGGCGCCGCCGTTTATGGCGGGCGGACAGACATATGCGCCGCTGCGCGGACTTGCCGAGAGTTTAGGCGTCGAAGTGACCTGGGATGCGAATAATTCCGTTGTTTATATTAGTTCGCGATCCGGCGCGGCGGCGCCTCAGCCCGCTTCTCCGACGCCCACACCCGCTCCCGTGTACAAGAACCGGTATTTTGAAGAGATATCCGCGAACCGGGCGCAAAATTGGTACGATCAGGGCGCGCCATACATTTTATTTTACTACTCGCATTTGTCGGAAAGCGCCATGGCGGTTCTGCAATGGGCGCAGCAAGCGGCGGAGCGTCAGAATTTAATGATTTACGGCGTCGATACAGACAGCTCTGTTTATAATAATACTGGGAATAGTTTGACTTTTATTTGGGGATATTTAGATAAAACCACGGATAAATCAAAGCCGTCGCTATTTTTTGTCGGCCGCGCCCATGCGGTTGTACCCCTAGTTCAGCCGCGCGATATACAATCTATTGATTTTTGTATGGCGGCGTTCCGTTATGATGTATCACGCGGGTCAACCGAGGTAAATGACAGCGCCGATATGCCGCAAAAAATACTTGATGGGCCTTTAGCGGACATTTCTCCGTATTGGCGGGAAATATCAATGGACGACGCCATACGCAAATATAACAACAATGACAGGTTTATTTATATCTGCTACAACAGCCGCAACGCGGAATCCAGCGCTCTGACACCCATGATTTGGCTGGCTGTAAGCCAGACGCAAACCATTGTATACGCTACGGATTTCTTAAACAGCACCGTCGGCGACAGGGATTGGTTCGGCAAAGACGCCCTGAATGGAAGGCAGTTATACGCATATCCAACCATCTTCTTTGTGTACGGCCGTGATTATATACCGTTTGGCGCGGTTCAGCCGAGGAATGTCCTTGAGATAATAAACGCTTTTTATAACTTCGCCCAATTTACTCGTTGATTTTTTATGTACCTGCTACTCCTGTATGTCCGTTGAATATACTGTAGTAAAAAAACAGACAGGAGAATAGCATGAGCGTTGATTTGAACGACATATCATTTGAAGATCTATCGTTAGAAGAATTTATTCTGTCGCCATATACCGCGGCCGTTGTTTTACGCAGCAATGACTTAGCTAATCTTGATTTAAGCGATACGCCCAATATACGACTGGGAAAAGAACTGAGCGGTAATTTTGTAATCGTTTACATCCGAATCGATCTGCTTGAGCCATTATACAGAAACAATAAATCGATTAATTATTCCTTGGCGATGGGCCTTTTCTCCCAGTTTGATCTTAACGCGGCCGGCATAAGCGCGGTTCAGCAGCAGCCTTATCTGAGTCTGCGCGGCGGCGGCGTGCTGCTGGGGTTTATAGACACAGGTATTGACTATACTAAATCGGCGTTTTGCTGGGAGGACGGCACAACAAAAATCAGAAACATCTGGGATCAGACCATAACCGGCATGGGTGCGCCGTTCGACTTTAACTTCGGGTTCGAGTTTACCGCAAACAATATAAATAAGGCCTTGAAGTCCGACGACCCTTACAGCGTCGTACCGCATCGGGATACCGTCGGGCATGGGACTTTTCTGGCTTCGCTGGCGGGCAGCCACGAACCGGGTATGTACGCGGGCGCCGCCCCGGACGCCGAGTTCGTTATTGTAAAGATAAAGGAAATATCCCCGTATTATAGGGACTTATATATGGTGCCTTCCCAATATCAGGATGTATATGAATCTGTTGACTTAATGCTGGGAATAGACTATATCATCACAAAAGCGCAGGAACTTAACAGGCCTGTCGCCATTTGCATCGGTATAGGCACTAATTTGGGCAGCCATGACGGTTTCAGCGCCCTTGAGGATTTTGTTTCAGGGGTCTCCTATATAAACGGGGTTTCGGTTTGCTGCGCCGCAGGCAACGAATCCGCCGTAAAGCGCCATGCCACCGGCAGGGTTGAGGCGACCGGCGCGACGGCTACAGTGGAATTCCGCTCTTCCGAAAATACAGAGTCCGTATATTTATCTATATGGAATAGTCTTACGGATCGCCTGTCCGCGTCGCTGATATCGCCTACAGGGGAGAGCATTTCCCGCGTGCCCGCGCGATCGGGCGAAACCACCACAACCCGCCTTATAATGGAAAACGCTCGGGTAATGATAACCTATAGATTCCCTTACAGCGGCAACAGCGCGCAGCTGACGGTGATACGCATCAGCGATCCAACGCCCGGGATATGGCGGCTGCAGCTTTACGGGGAGCTGATATTGGACGGCGTATTTCATATATGGCTTCCGATAAGCGGAATGGGAAGCTCCGGCATAGATTTTTTGACCCCGGATCCCAACTATACGGTAACGGTTCCCGCGACGGCCGTGGGAATAATCGCCTGCGGGGCCTACAGTACCAGGGACAATAGTTTATACGAGCTTTCATCCTGGGGGCCGTCCCGCCTGCACGCCGCGATCCCGGATCTCGCCGCCCCCGGCGTGGACGTGGGCGGTATTTTCCCCAGCGACTACGGCATTATGTCCGGCACAAGCGCCGCCGCGGCTATTACCGCGGGCGCGTGCGCGCTCCTCCTGGAATGGGGGTTGATATTGGAGAATGCCGTGAGCATGAATACGTATCATGTGCGCTCTGTATTGATTCAGGGCTGCGAGCGTGACACTTGGCTCGAATATCCCAACGATCAATGGGGTTACGGACGCCTGAATCTGTATAATTCGTTTTTAAGCCTGAGAAGTACGTAACAAAGACGCGTTCCGCATAAAGAAGCGTTCCGTATATGGAACGCCCGCGTCAATTGAGCGGGAAGTAAAATTCTTTTATGCGGCTGTTCGCGCAGCAAAAGGCCCCGGATTTTTCCAGGGGCCTTTTGCTAATAACAGCAATGGCGTTTTAGATACAATAGACGCAGTAAAAATAGATAAAAAACGGAATCCGGTATCGTTAATCCGCTTGACTTCACCGCCGCGGCGCCGCTGTACGCCACAGCGGGCGGCGCCTGCCCGCGGGCCGCGCAGGCCGCGCACTCGGTTGGACCGATGCCGTGAGCCGCCGTGTTCAGGCTGGTTTGCGCCGCCGGCTGATCCGCAACAACCGGATAAGCGGGACCATACGGCACAGGCTGATCTGCAGCAACCGGATAAGCGGAGCCATACGGCACAGGCTGATCCACAACAACCGGATAAGCGGGGCCATACGGCACAGTCAGCTCCGCGGGCCGATTAAGCCCGGTCTGAACCGTCTGAACCGGTCGTAATACCGGCTGCGCGCGCACTACTGTCTGAATGGGCTGTGCATCTGCTGTCTGAATGGGTTGTGCATCGGCTGTTTGGGCAGGGCGCGCCGCCTGCTCCCGCGCGGAAGACTCGGCGATATCCGTCTGCGCCTGGTATGGCCGCTGATATGCGAACAAATCCTCCACCTGACTGTATATATCTGTATCCCGCCAAGTCTGCGCGGGCGCGCCGCCGCTTATATTCTCATTATACATAGGGTTCATCCAACTTCCATACAGGCTTTCATATGGCCCTGGTTTATTTTCATATAACTCTGTTTTATTTTCATTTGCATCCGGTAAACCATTTTGAGGGAAGATGTACGACCCTGAATCGTCGTTGTAATCACCCACTTTATCCAATTGGCGTATCAGTTCGCTCCATGTTTCCGAGTCAGCAACGCCGTCCGCTGTCAGGCTGAAAATGTTCTGGAATGTGAATACGGCTGAACGCGTTAAATTGCCGAACCGTCCATCCTCCGCTAATTTGGGGATCTGGGGATAATACTCGGATAAGTGGTTGAGCATCTTTTGCAGGCTCAGAACCGCCGACCCGCCGCTACCATTTTTGAGAGGGCAGCCGGGATACAGAGAGGATTCATGTTCCGGGCCCGCTGCCTGCGGAACCGCGACATTCAGCTTTATGCCTTTGTAGGCATTAAGTATAAGCTGCCATGTCATAGGTCCTACGACGCCGTCCGCTGTCGTGCCTATTAAGTTTTGAAACATCACAACGGATGTCTTTGTACGCGTGTCAAACACAGCGTTTTCAATAACAGGCGGAATGCTGTAATAAAATTCCGATAAATAATTCAGCAGAAATTGAAGCGCAGCCACATCCGGACCGCGGGCGCCTTCACGGAGCGCGACGGCAGGCAAAACGGCGCCTATATCCACAGACTCGCTTTCGTTAACTAATTCGTCCAGTTGATTTACGGCGCCATCGATCTGCGCTATCTTATACCAGGTGACCTTATCCGCCACGCCGCTTGCATTCAGATTGAACGTCCGCTGAAACGCCCTTACGGCTTCGGCGGTCTGCGCGTCGAATACATTATTGTCCGTATTTGAGATTGAAGGTATATTGGGAAAATTGGCGCCTATACGGTTCAACCATGATTTGATTGTACCGACGTCCGCGCTGTCATACCCTGTGTCCAGTTCATGTCCTGGGTATGGAACGGAAATGCCGGCAAAATTAAATGTTTGGGCAATCTCGGCGTCCGCCGGGTAAAAATCACGGATAATGCGGAGGGCGTCCATCCCGCTTTGGGCCAGGGTCACGGTTCCCCACTGCGACAGCCGCCCGGGGCATTCTGAATGCGGGTCACTGCAATACGCGGCAAAATATGGCTCTTTATGGCCCGGTAATCGAATGTATTGATTGAAAACCCTGTCCACGATTCTGGAAATATTCCCGCCGATATCGCCATTATACACAAAAGCCTGATCATATCGCGTATTGTTGGTTATATCAAAGCTGTATCCTCTGCCAGTATACCATTTGCTGCCAATCCGGTTAAGCGTGAAGCTGATTATACACAGAATATTTGCTTCCAACGCGTCTTCAGGCCATGTGTCATACACTTCGTGAGAAGCTGCGTTTTTGATGTAGTCGATAAAACGCGCGCGCACATTTTGAGCGTTTGACGCCGGGGCGCCCAGATGAATGATAATATAATCGGGTATAACCACATCTTCTTGCGTACTGACATAATCCGTCGGACCTTCTTGCACGCGCTCCGCCGTCAATTCCACAGAATTTTTCGGGATGCTTATATCGTTGATAACATGGCTGTCGAGATCAATAGACAGTGGAATGAGTTTGACAGGCAGCAGCGACACGGATGTATCATAAATGTGTACCCCGTGGATGACGGTTTCCTCGAACCCCTGCGCGGTAATGCGAACATAAATTTTTGAGTAGTGCGGGCCCGCGTCATTTGGATCGAGCGTATGTGATTTATTTGGCGCTTCTATCGCGACGGTTTCTGTCTGGCCGCTATCGTCTGTATTTATGGTATACAGCAATTCACCGTTTGGCTCCATTACCGAAACCAGAGCGCAGTTAACAGGCAAAGCTTCATCCGCGGTGTAAACACTGACAGTTAAGTGGCCTGTACCCAACCTTTTCACCCCTCATGCTTTCTCTAGTCAGTATATTTTTTTTTTGGCGTTTGGTGACAGGACAATGCACTGCTTAGTCATACGGGAATAACATAGAGTATACACTTGCAAAGGCGGGAATGTATATGAGTTTGTCTTACACGGATGACGCGATTTATGACGACAGTGAACTGCGCGCGGGTTTTAACGAGACTGACAATACATGGGAGGTTATCGTCAAGTACGGCGGCGACCTTTCCCGCTTGGCGTCAGAACTGGGCGTCAAAGTGGAAATTTTGACTGAGACTCTGGCCATTATCACACTGGATGAAGGTAAAATCCCCGCTTTAAACGGATACAGCGAGATCGAATATATTGAGATGCCTAAAAGTCTCTCGTATTCATTGAATAACGCAGTCGGACGATCTTGCATATCCATCGTGCAGAGCCAATTGAGCTTTAATTTAACGGGTAAAGGCGTGATCGTAGCCATAATAGATTCAGGCGTTGACTATACCCATCCGGACTTCCGTAATCCGGACGGCACAAGCCGTATAGTGTATATCTGGGATCAATCCGCCGCAGGGGGAGGGAAAGCGCCCGACGGTTTTAACCATGGCGTGGAATATGACAATGAGGCGCTGAACGCCGCGTTGAAAGAAATTCAGCCGTTTTCCGTAATACCGGAATTGGACGGCATCGGACATGGCACAGCGGTAGCGGGCGTCGCCGCGGGAAACGGCCGCGCGAGCAAAGGCGCGAATATGGGCGTCGCGCCCGAGGCGTCCATCATAGCGGTACGCCTGGGACGTACGGGCGAGCGCTCTTTCGTGCGGGATACTGAATTGATGCGCGCCGTCAAATATTGTATTGAAAAGGCTATGTCGCTGAATATGCCGATAGCGATCAATATCAGTTACGGCACCAGCAACGGCTCACATGACGGGGAATCGCTGTTTGAAACATATGTGAATGAAATGGCGCGGAAATGGAAGACGAATATAATTGTGGCCGCGGGGAATGAAGGCGCCGCCGGGCATCATTTCAAAGGGACGATAGGCTCGTATGAGACATCTGACGCCCAGTTCACCACGTCCGGAGGGCTTAAATCCTTTTTTATTACGTTCTGGAAAAATTTTGTTGACGATATGACTGTCGAACTGATTATACCCAATCAGCAATCAACAGGGGCGATAGACTCCGTCAGCCCGGCTCGTTCCATGCGTTTCGGCGATATCGCCATATACGCGCGGTACGGCCAGCCCAAGCACTATAATGAAAACCAGGAGATATTTTTTCAGGTTAAAGCTGTAACGGGCTCTATCCCCGTCGGTTTATGGCGCATTGTTATAAGGTCAGGGATATGCGTCGAGGGTAAATTTGATATATGGCTGCCTGTTTTAGAAGAGGTCTCAGATGGCACGCGTTTTACAACGCCTGATCCATACACAACAGTCACGCTGCCCGCGACGTCGTCCAATGCGATCAGCGTGGGGGCGTATGATTACCGGCTGAACAGCGTCGCGGATTTTTCCGGCAGGGGCTATACGCGTTTATCAGGTATTAAGCCGGATATCGTCGCTCCGGGCATAAGTATATTGGCCGCGCGCATGGGCGGCGGGTATGACAGTTATACAGGCACCAGCATAGCGGCGCCGTTCGTTACCGGAGCGGTCGCTTTGATGATGCAATGGGGAATAGTACAGAACAACGATATCTACCTATATAACCAGCGCGTCAAAGCGTTCCTGAAAAGCGGCGCCGCGCGTACGGCCGCCCTCGAATACCCGAACCCCCTCTGGGGTTTTGGCGCTCTCTGCCTGCGCAGTTCAATGGATGAGCTGGTCAGGTATCAAACATTATAGGAGTGAATGGCTATGAGTTTTCACTACAGGCGCTTTCCGACGCGTTCGCTGGGGATTGACACAGGCAGCCTCAAGGTCGGCGTATACGCAGTAGATATAGGCAGGCCGGCGCCCGGCGCGACCGTTACGATCACGCCGCGCGGAGAGGCGGATATGATTCTGGACGAACTCCGAACCGACAATTCCGGACAATCCGATACGATAGAGCTGGCGGCGCCGCCGATTGAGTATTCCCTGGATCCTAACGGGGGCAAGCCCTACAGCGAATATGATCTGCGTGTTTCAATGGATGGGTTTGACAGCGTGACTATTGAAGGCGTACAGATATTTTCCGGCTCGAAGGCGTTGCAGGATGTCCGCCTGTATCCGCTCGACGAACCCGCTCCAGCTCTGGATACCATAATAATCCAGCCGGAAGTGCTTTGGGGCGACTACCCGCCTAAAATACCGGAAGACGAAGTTAAAGAACTGCCTCCGTCCAGCGGGTTCGTCGTTCTGCCGGAGCCGGTAATACCACAAACCGTCGTGGTGCATAACGGAGTTCCCACAAACACGTCCGCTCAAAATTATTGGGTTCCATTCACGGATTATATTAAAAACGTGGCCAGCTGCGAAATCTATTCGACCTGGCCGGTGGAAACTATCCGAGCCAACATCCTGGCCATTCTATCGTTTACGCTGAACCGCGTTTATACCGAATGGTACCGGAACATGGGCTACAGTTTCACGATAACCAACTCGACGCAGTTTGACCACGCGTTTAACTACGGCCGGAATATCTTTGAGGAGATCTCCGTGGTTGTTGACGATATATTTACCAGCTATATCACCCGCCCAAATATCAAGCAGCCGCTTTTTGCCCAATACTGCGACGGGAAACGTTCGCAGTGCCCGATGTGGATGACGCAGTGGGGTTCAAAAGATTTGGGGGATCGCGGCGAAACGGCTTTGAATATACTTAAGCACTACTATGGCTCAGACGTGTATATCACGCAGGCGCAGAAAGTAGACGGAACGCCGATGTCTTATCCCAACGCGGCGCAGCTGAAAGGTTCGAGCGGCGCTCCGGTACGGACAATTCAGGAACAGCTCAACGCCATATCCAACAATTATCCGGCTATCCCGAAGCAAAAAGTAGATGGCATATATGGCGATGCCACCACAGAAGCCGTGCGGACGTTCCAGCGTATTTTCAACCTGCCTCAAAGCGGTATTGTGGATTACGCGACATGGTATAAATTATCAGAAATATTTGTGGCCGTTACAAGAATCGCGGAGCTGACGTGACATTTCAACGCAACACGGCTGTGAGCGCGCTCACAGCCGTGTTATGTTAAAGCTATATTATTCAGCTATTTATCTTTCGCTCCCACTGGGGTTTTCACCACATAGCCATCGGTCTTTTTCTCATTGTTTTTATCCTTATCTTTATCTTTATGAAGCAGATTCTGCCACCACTCAACGATCTTAAACTTTACATTTATGGTTATCTTCTTTTCGCGCGTTTCATCAGACAGCAGCGCGTATTCCTTGTCGACCGCGCTTTTTAATTGCTGTTTATTTTCCTCCGGCACTTTTCCCTTGCTTACGTCGACAAAACACAACGGCGGGAACATGACGCACCACCAGTTACGCCCCCCGCCTTCGCCTATTACCACGCGCAAGGCCTCATATTCGCCTGGAAAGAATGTAATATCTCCATATGTTTTGGTCGGGAAGAAATCACGAGATAGGCTGGCTTTTACGGGGTAATTATATCCGAGCGTCTTCACAAACGCGGCGGCGTCCGATTCAATCTCCGGCAGTTTGGATTTAATGATCCGGCGGGTTTCCTCCACGGATTGCGCGGACGACAGTTCCGTCTTTAAACGCGAGAGAACCTCATCCCTTACACTTAGTTTAAGACTTTGATCCTCATCGGAATCGCTGTTTGCCAACACATGAAAACGGATAACAGAACGGGCTAAGTCCGACTGAACGGTTTCCGAATAAACCATTGTCGCCCAGCCCGCCGTAAATATCAGACCACATAAAAGAGCCCGTCTAATTGCTTTAATTTTCATTTTTATCCTCCCGCATATCCTTATACAAACATTATTAACAAAATCTGAAAGGAATATACAGGAAAACTTCATCGCTCTTTATGCTTGGAAACCGCTATTTTCTGCAGTATGCTTATCATTATTACGCTGACAATCACAGAACTGCCGCCCGCGCTCACAAAGGGCAGCGTCACTCCGGTCAGAGGTATAAACTTAGTTACACCGCCCAGTATTAAAAAGGTCTGAAAGGCGAACAAACTAGTAAATCCGGCGGCCAGCAGGCTGAAATAAGGAGTTTCTGAACGCAGCGCGATATTTACGCCGCGATAAAAGATCATAACAAAGACAGCTATCAGGCCCAACCCAAACAAACCGCCGAATTCTTCACAGATAGCTGAAAAAATAAAGTCACTGACGGCAACAGGTACAAAGCCGGGCGCACCTCTCGTTAGGCCGCTGCCGAACGGCCCCCATGTTCCGATAGCGAACAATGACTGCAATATCTGAAGCCCTTTGTCATACGGATCGGACCACGGATTAAGCCAGGCCAGTATACGGGTCTGAACATGGGCAAATATACGGTATGCCAGTAACGACGCAAAAGCGCCCGCAGTAAGCCCGCAGAAAAACAGGTACGCTTTGCCTGTAGCTATATAAATTATAACCAGATAAGTCATAAAAAAGATTAACGCGCCGCCCAAATCGCGCTGCAGCGCCAGAATGAGCGCAAAGCAGCAGGACGCCGCCGCGGACGGAATTAATTTGGCGGCGGACCTGGGTTCGCTCAAGTCGGAGGATAAGTAAAAGATAAAGAAGAACTTCGCGATTTCAGAAGGCTGAAAACGGATGGACTTTATGCTTATCCAATTGAGAGAGCCGTTCGAGCGATCACCAATAATAAACGGCAGTATAAGCAGGCACAGGCAGATAACTAAATACAAATACCCCAGTTTTTTAAACCGGGACACAGCCGTAAACGCCACGGGCGCCAATAAGGCCGCCAAGACGCCGACGCACGCATAGATTAATTGTTTTTGCGCCATATCGGGGTTCAAACGCCGCAGCATGACAAATCCGATGTCCAGTAAAAAGAGCATTCCATTCCATATGAGCGGGCATGTTTTATGAAAACAGATTTCAATAATCAGAATAGAACCGATGAAAAACGATAAACCGCCCAACCCCGTTATAAGCGTATGTATATTAAATGTGTAACGGCCAGGTTGATATGCGAGTATTAAAAATCCAGTCACATGGAATAGAACAATGCACACGCGCTGTTTTACGGATGAAGCGGCGCGGTTATAAATTTTTATGCCCCGTTCATCCAACAGGTATACAAAACCCTGCCAAAGGAAGTACATTATATAAAAGACAAACAGGTATCTGCTTAGTTTGATTATCAACTGAATCATAACGCGCCGCCAAACCCGATCAAGTCGCTTCCCTGATGTTTTTCCGGGACAAGTCGGTTGTAATTACTCCTTTAATGCCGGGTGAATCAAACGCCTCTATGTAATCGGCAAGCTCATTTCGCGCCTTTTCCATCGCGAGTTTGTATTCAACCGTTTCCGCATGAGCGCGTTCCAGCTCTTCTTTTTGCGCGTTAACATCGTTCCAGGTCTGTTCCAGCGCCTGCCACAGTTCGTCCACCAGGGTTTGCAGGCGTTCGTTTTCTTTTATGTTCGCTTCCATGTCTTTATTGAATGATTGGTTCTTGCCGCGCTCCTTAAACAATTCGTCAGCAATAATAACGGACGCCAGGAGACTCAACGTTGTCGGATGCATGCCGGCTCTGGCATTCGGATGAGCTATATCGTCAATCTTTGAATCAATATAAGCGGCCAGATCTTTTATGTATTTCTCATCTTCATCGGAAACCAACGTTAGTAACTCTCCAAAAATTTCTACATGGATTTTATTCACGTCACCCATGCCATACCTCCCGTATCCCGATATTTGCCAATTGCTATTATATCGAATAACATGTTCGGGCACAATCAATTTTACTCATTATTTCTTATCTTTTTCTACATATATTGCACAAATTATTACAAATGAAAAGCCCCGAAATCCGGGGCTTTTCATTGTTGCGGAGAGACTGCGTACCCGTAAGACGGGTTTGGCTTTCGCGGTTTAGATCATCTGTACCTTAAATTGTGCTGTGCGTAAAACTGACGATTCTATCGACAGGGATCTCTGTCACCGCCCCAAAGTATGAATTCCCACAGGCGTTGTCACAACCCCCGCCAAATAAACCGCCAAGCAGTCCGCCTATCCCCCACCCGGTACAATCGCCGCCGCAAGGGCAAGCGGGAGGGGTGCCGATGGCTGTAATCAGTTTCACCGAACAATCGGTAACGCCCGCCAGCACGCCGGTAAAACCGGCGCCGGAGACGCCGCCGCTGGCGGTGAAAATGGTTACCGTCTGCCCTATATGCCTGGACAGGCTGTCTATAAAGCAATAATCGCGCATGGACTCCTCCTCTCCTGACCCCCGCGACACGTCGGAGGGGATCATTGCGTTGAACCGTCTGGGCCGTAACCGTGTCTGAGCCGCAATCATCTTATGTCATGCGGTTCGGTTCAGGCTGTCCTATGTATAATATGAGAGTGTGTCCATATGTGTTACTGTGGCGGCGCTATAATAATTTAGACTTTATATACGTTGCGCTGCCCATTTCAGCCGGGGAAGCGCGTGACTAAAAAACGTTTTATAAGCGCGGCTTTCAGCGCACGCGGATGCGTGCCGCCCCCAGTCGCGCCAACACGCAGGCTGTTATGAATATCTTTGCCCGCGTCGATGGATGGACCGGTAAGAAAGTTATTCTCCGCTAAAAACGAAGCCCATTCCTCATCTATCAGCATTCCGTTCGTTTGAAACGTGTGTGATATGTTTACTTGATTACTTATCTAGTTATAGTACTATAACTCAATATGGATTGCATTACAACTACTAATAAAATTTTCAGAATAATAACTTTGATCATTTATTATAGTACTATAACACGGAAATTGAATTTTTGTTAAGCTCTGTTTAAATTTTCAATATCCTTACTAGAAAAGATTCATTTTTTTGCTTATTGAAATTCTGTATTTCCAAACGAATATATGTTTGTGGAGAGCAATTTACCCCGGGAAATACAGATTATTGGGCATTCCACTTGACGACCATATCATTATTGCGGGCGATGATTTTGTAAGCGCGCTATAGGAGGAGACCTCAATGGGCGATAAGCTGTTATCCATATACGAAACGCTCCTCGCCCATTACGGCGAACTACACTGGTGGCCTGCAAGGACGCCCTACGAGGTGATGGTCGGCGCGGTGCTGACCCAGAACACGGCGTGGTCTAACGTCGAGAAGGCAATCGCCAACTTCGGGGATACACTCTCCCCGGAAACTATAGCAGACGCCAACCTCGCAGAACTGGCAGAGACAATCCGTCCGGCGGGCTTCTTCAATCAGAAGGCGGGCTACCTCAAAGCGGTCACGGCTTGGTACGCCTGGTACGGCTACGATGTGCCGACCGTGCAAAAAGAGCCGCTCGGAAAGCTGCGAGCCGAACTGCTCGCTGCAAAGGGCGTCGGGCAGGAAACCGCAGACTCAATACTGCTCTACGCTTTCGGTTTCCCAACCTTTGTGGTGGACGCCTACACCGTCCGGCTCTGCGCCCGGTATCCGATTGAGGCAGGCAAAGGCTACACGGCGGTGAAGACGTACTTTGAGAGCAACTTGCCCCAGAGCGCGGATGTCTACAACGGCTTCCACGCGCAGATTGTGATAAACGCTAAGGAGCATTGCCGGAAGAAGCCTGTGTGCGACGGCTGCCCGCTCGGCGGGACTTGCGGGAGGTGAGGGGTATGAGGATAAGGCCGCTGACTGCTTACGCAATTTAGAGAAAAACAAAGGAGACCGGTGACTATGCCAAGTAACGAAGGGAATATCATTCTATACCAGACCGACGACGGCAAGGTCACGGTCAATGTCCGTTTCGAGGACGAGACGTTCTGGATGACGCAGAAGGCCATCGCAGAACAACTCTTCAATGTGCAGGTGCCGGCAATCGCTAAACACCTGAAGAACATCTACGACGAAGAAGAACTTGAACGCGAAGCAACTTTTTCCAAAAAGGAAATAGTTCAAACTGAGGGCAGCCGTGAGGTCACGCGCTCCGTGGACTTCTACAATCTCGACGCCATCATCGCGGTCGGCTATCGTGTGAACTCCAAGAAAGCCACGCGATTCCGGCAGTGGGCGATAAAGACACTCAAGGAATACATTCAGAAAGGCTTTGTTCTGAACGACGAGATGTTGAAAAACGGCAGACCGTTCGGACACGACTATTTCGAGGAGTTGCTGGAGCGTATCCGCGAAATCCGCGCCAGCGAGCGCCGCGCCTACCAGAAGATAGCGGGCATCTTTGAGCAATGCAGCTATGACTACAACAAGACCAGTGACCTGACTCGGTGAGACCGACCGCTTCCTTACGAACAACCGCCGTAAGGTTATTGAAGGTAAAGGGCGTATTTCCCACGATGACGCAGTGAAAAAAGCCGGGGCGTTTACGAGCAATTCCGCGTCAGGCAGGATGCCGACTACATTTCCGAATTTGACCGCGAGATGGCTAAGTACCTTAAAGGCGGTGAAGACAAGGATGAGTAAGGCTTCGAAACCAGACATTACAAGAATCTCCGGCATTGGAGCCAATATGACAGAACATCTGATACGAGCGGAATTCCCGACCATAGAGAACCTGAAAGGACAACGTCCCGACGACATCTACACTGCTGACTGTATTGCCACAGGCACACAAGTGGACAGATACGATCTCTACTGCTATCGGTTGGCGGTTCATTACGCCGACTACGAAAGGCAGTTGCCGGAGGGCAAAACTAACTGGTGGGATTGGAAGAATTGAGATTATGACCACAACAACTATCGAAGACATCGCCGTTATCCACAGCGACACCCCCCTCATCACCGACGCGCAGTCCGCGCTTGACCTGATTGTTTCTTTTTTCTATGAGCGGAACGTCACAAAGTTTGCCATCAACAAGGAAGCCGTCAGTGAGCACTTCTTCCGGCTTTCTACAGGCTTGGCGGGAGAGGTCGTACAGAAGTTTGTCAACTACCGTTGCCGGCTCGCCATCATCGGAGACTTTTCGGAATACACGAGCAAGCCGCTGCACGACTACATCTACGAGTGCAACAACGGCAAGCACCTGAACTTTGTAGCCGACGAGGATGAAGCCATTCGGAAATTGGGAGGCTAAGAGTATGGCAAAGAATCTACGCAAAACCTATGGAAAAGCGGACGCGCCTTTGACTGTTGCACTCATGAGACTCATTGAGACTCAGAGCAAATCGACGGTTGCCAACTGGACGCTGGATTATGCCGAGACGAAGATTCTCCCCTTGTTTCCAAGTATCATCCGAATGACGAGCGTCCCGTCCACGCGATAGCCGCCACCCGTGCATGGATTGACGGCAAGGTCAAACTGTCTCATGTCAAAAACATCATTCTTAACGAGTGCCATGCCGCCGCTCGTGAATTGGACGACAATTCTGTGGCGCAAGCCGCCGCTGTTGGCTATGACCGCTTGGGGCTTGACGCGAGCGAAGCAGAATACGAGGCTATTGCAGAGGAGGTCTGCGCGACTATACAGCCGCTCTGCAATCGGTGGCGGTGGAGAACGAGCCGAATCCGGCAAAATGTAAATGGAACTGTTGACTATTGATTCAACCCTTTTATTTTGCCATTCAAGAGGTGTGCAAGAACGGTGCAATTTTTAACGATTTGCTTGGCGGAGGTGCATTTTATCAATAGATAGTTACTTTGCCATTAGGAACTAATGCGAACCCTTTGAAGGTGGCAGTCACCCGCGAGGTGTTCGCATTTTTCTTTGAACTGCCGAAAAACTGCTTTTGTGTATACAAGGGCGCTTCAGCGCAGCCCCTTTTTGGCGTCAGCGCATGCGTTACTCTTTTCCTGAAGCGTTCATTATGTCATTACATCAAACGCGAGGCAATAATATGGCTGCTCGTTTTATTTCATTCTTTATATCTAAGTAACCCATCGCGTTTATAAAAAATTTTTTACTTTGGGAATACATATGATTCGATTTATAAAGCTTACCATTCAGCAGTTCACGTGCAGTATCGTTAAACCACCCGGCTTCAGGCCGATCCCTGCAACGCGCGTATGAGGGGACTCCCGCGTCCGGTATAACGCCCTGTGAAATAAAATGACTCGCATTCATACAATACGCAGACGGACAATGGCTGCCCACCGCGTGCAATCGAATTGATTCATATGGGTTTCGGAAGACGTCCTGCCCCTTGTCAAAGAGATAACATCTTTTCATAACACCCGAACCCAGATCCAGGCTAAAGCTCCAGTCCCCCGCATAGCAAAATCCTTTTTGCCGTTTCATGAAATTATCAGCTGTAAATGTAAACAACGGCGAACAGAACTGTCGACCGAATTCCATATATTCGTCAGCCGGCAGATTTGAATGAAATGCATAACCTTCGCGCGTACGTCTGCGCGTTACCAGACATTGCGGGTAGGCGCCGGCTCTTTCTTTACATATCCTTTTGATGTTTTCAATATACGGGATATAACCGTCATACAGGTTCATCTGTATAAAGAATGAAATTGCGGCGCTTTTTACTGCGTCGACATTCTCAAAAAATGTATTGGTCAAGCTAAACTTTTCCAATTCCAAATAGTGAAATGAGAAGGATAACAGCAGTCGCCTACGAAGTTCTTTTGGCAATTCACATAGTTCTTTTATCCGGTCAATCATAGTACCGTTGTTCGTTATATTTACAAAATGCCCGTTCTCCAATAACGCTTTTGCGATAGGTATGGTTTCAGGCGGTGCAAGCGTTTCGCCGGCGGCGCATATGGAGAAAAAACACATGCCTTCAAATCGCTCTTTCGCAGTTGCAGCTTTTATATCAGAAACACTGTATATAAACCCTGATTCCTCACGATTTCTGTTGTTTTCCTGAATTACATAGCAATAATCGCATTTTAAGTTGCAATGATAATATGGCAGTTTGCATTCAATAAATCGTTTTATCATAGCTTTCCTCTCATTAATCCGCTCAACAGGCTAAGCAGCGTTTCGCGTTCGCGTTCGCTCAAAATAAGGCGAGCGTTTGCAGCCAGCGACAGCCCTGCTGTTATACAGCAGGATAAAATCCACCGCGCCCAATTGTCCGGTATTAGCATCAGCTTTACGATTACGCCGACGATTAAGACTACGGAAATACAGATAGCCGAAAACAATACGCCGATATAAAACTGTTTTCGCTGAAAACCCAAATAAGCGGCAGACGCGGGTATGGTATATATTAAATTGCGTGCGAGCGCGATAATGCTGCTTGTACCCGCTACAATATAGACGCCGTATTCTATGAAACGCAGCGCGGCCAGCACGATCACGACGTTTATAACACCGCTTATAAGGACACTGAGAGCTTGCGGCTTTGCCTTATTGACTGTAGAGAAAATATTGCTGATAGGCTGGATTCCCGCCAACAAAGCAACCTGAAAACAAGTTAGTACAGATAAAATCTGCAGCTTTCCGGCATCCTGCCCCGGAACCCATAAACTAAAAAATTCACTCCCAAAAACAATTAGGCAGCCTAACGGAATTGTACCGACAACCGCCAGTATTTTAAATGAACGCCGTAAATCATGCGCAATGGATTCTTTTTGTGTTTTGGCGTAATCGATTGTCAGCTTCGGCGCGAAAGACGACACAATTTGGGCGTTTAAATTAGCCACCAGCATGGGGACGGTCTTTGACAGCGCTAGAATACCCATTTCGGGCGAACCTATAAATAGATTGCATATAAGCAGATCGAGCCCTGTGAGAAGCATCTCACCCGCTGACTGCACACTCCGCCAAACACCAGACGCAACAATTTCTTTCAGCCTTCCAAACGAAAAAAGTGTGTTTATTACCTTTAAATCAGGGCATACTCTTTTTTTATTCCAAATGCCCCATAACACACTGACAGGAACCACAATAAGCTGAGCGGCCGTCATATACCAGATTCTTGGAGTAAACATTGAAAACAGTGATATTATCAGCAAGACTTTAATCAGTTCCGTCGATGCTTTACCTATATACTGCAAATACAGATTATCTGAGACAAAGAATGAAATATTCCAGAATGATACTATGTTCACGGCTATAAAATTTACGAAGCCGAACCCAAACAAAACTTTAACCTCAGAAACAAGCCGCTCGGGTATGTGGATCAGCGAATCCAGTTTTGCGGTTGCAGCCGCAAAAGGTATAAACATAGCGCCGAACAATAATAAATAAGCCCAAAATATTGACGAATAGAAGCTTATAGCTTTTTCTTTATCGCCTTTTGCTATAGCTATTGTAATGAAACGGCCCGACATGGAACTAACTGCGATTGTGATCAGTGAAATGTATTGTGTGAAGTTCGCCGCCAACTGCACAAAACCGTTGGCTTCCACACCGATGGCGTGTACAATATAAGGAGTAAGGAGAAAATTGACTGCGGCATTGGTGGTAAATACAAGGATGCTTGCAAATAAATTTATTATAAATTTTCCTCTGCCGGATATTGCTTTTACAGGCGCCAATTTCTGATTTCCTTTTCTACAGTGTCAGGGTATACAAACCTTCCGCAGTCCAATGCTTCCCCGTACATACCCGCTATCTCAGCGTTTATCAATTCTGGACGATCCGCAAAATGTATAAACCGCAGTCCGCTAATCCACTGGTAAGCGCCATTTATCTTGCCGCTTTCGTTATCAACCGCGATACAAGGTGTTCCTGTAATGGCTGCGAAAATCAGCCCGTGAAGCCTGTCCGTAACCACAATCCTTGATCGCTTAAATTCGCGCCATTTACGGTACAGCTCGCGTTTTCGTTTAGCGCATGATATAGGCAGCAGCCGTTTTATCACGGTTGACGCCTCTATAAAAGGTATTTGATTTTTTATCAGAAAATCCGATATAGACGTTTGCGCCAATACGCTCAAAGATTTTTCCCTGTCTGAACGCAGGCACAGCAGTACGCCGTTTCGATTTAAATGTTTTCCTTTTATATAACAGCTTAACGACAAGGCGATATCAGGCGCGTACAAAAGCTTTACGCCATCGAAATTAGCCCGTGCGAAATCGTATGACATTTTGTCTCGCAAACAGACGGTCAAATCCTTGCATGCCGCGTATTTCCGCTTATTTCTTTCAAGTCGTTCAGCGCTTCCCGCACCCGGGTGGTAAAAGCAAGTTTGCGGGAATATAAAAATTTTATTCCACGTGAATTGAGTAATGATATCCGTTATTTTATCGTCGTTATGTTTCCAAAGAGTGCCTAAATTCCCGCCGCCGTCAATCGTTATTATATCCAGCGGCTTTATTCTGGTTTGCAGCCATGCAGCATTGCGCAGATAATCATCATGGGAAACTTCAATTAAGCGTTTTTGATAATCAAGTTTTTTGAATAATTTTCTTTCCGCGTAAGTGATGGCGTGATCGCCCAAGTTACCGTGCGTAGGGGTCGCCAAGAGAAAAATCCGCGGACTTTTCGTTTTCAAACAATTAAACATAAAATACAGATAGAACTTAAACGTCAATAGTTTTTCAATAGGATACTTATTAAAAACATAAAGCAGTTTAAGCGCCCTTAAGTCGAAGTGCAGAGCCAGTTTGACGACAGTTCCGGCTGCAAGTCCATTTTTTATATTTCTTTTGTTATTGCGATACCAATCGCTCTCTATGGCTTCAATTAATAAACCATAAACACTTCTCATCGTAAATTTACACAATTTTCTATATCCGGTATCCTTAAAAAACTGCTCCCTGTCCATAAATGCGGCCAATCTGTCCTCAAAGCGTTTATCGGAATAACCGGTCGAGATGACGCTGCCTTTACGAGATAAAGCAAAATAACTGGTATCAGGCACAGTTACGATACTTCCACACAGGTGTAATATGCGATGTATAATAAATTCATCTTCATGGAGTCTGCCGTCCGGGTAACGTATACGCTCAAACAATTTTTTTTTATAGAGCTTGTTATAGGCGTTTGCAACGCCATGATATCTGTACAGCAATTGAATCATTTCACAGTAATCCACCAAGATCGCATTTGTAAGCGGCGGCTTTTCATTTTTTGCGTATACCCTTACGCCGTCGCCGTCAACCCGCTTGAAATTACAGATCGCCATATCGGCAGCTGTTTTGGATAATGCGCTATACAAGTTCTCATACATGTTCGCATCTATATAATCGTCGCTGTCCACAAAGCCGATGTACTCACCCTGGGCAACGTTAAGCCCGACGTTTCTGGCGCTGGAAAGCCCGCCGTTTTGTTTATGTATAACGGTAACCCTCTTATCAATCCGGGCATATTCGTCACAAATATAATCGCAGGCGTCGTTACTTCCGTCGTCAGCCAATATTACCTCAAGATTTCTGTATGTTTGGTTCAATACGCTTTCAACGCATTTCCGCAGATATTTTTCAACATTATAAATGGGAATTATGATAGTTATTAATGGCTTCATGTTTTTACCTCATCCAAGTGAAGTTTAAATACCCTAAAGCCGATGGGCTTTTCGATTATCATTTATGCGAACGATAAAATCAATAATCGCGGGGTAGTAAAAACCTATTTTTTTTATATATCTTAAAGCAGACATTATATTCTTTTCCTTTACCGCTTTTATTGCCAACTCAAAATTGTAAGCCGCGTATATTCTTTTCTGATCCGATTTGCTGTAAGTTCCTATAATATCCTTCATTGCGGCCAAAAAGACTGCTTGTATTTCAATTTGCTGTCTTAATCCGATACGATTTATTGCCGAATCTTTATGAATAATTACATAATGCTCGCGCAGCGCCGTGATTTTATTCTTCCGTAAAAAGCAGATTAGCATTTGCGCGTCTTGATATCGCAAAAGTTCCTCTGCGAAACCGCCTGATTCCAACAGCGCGGCGCGATCCAACAATAGGGTGGATGTAAATGTATGGACGTTTCGGATAAGTAACTTGAATTGTAAACGGTCAGTTGAATAAGGCGGGCATTTCCGTATCACCCTGCCTTGCAGCGAGTATATGTATAGGCATGTACAACCGCTGCAGTCAGGCATAGACCGTAATACGAATAACTGTTTTTTTATTTTTTCAGGCAGCCACTCATCGTCATCATCTAAAAATGCGACATATTTTCCCAATGCTTCACGTATGCCGACATTACGGGCAACTGCTCCGTTTATGTGTTTTTTTTGCCGAATAAGCCGTACTCGGGCATCTTGGATTCCTGTTACCAATTCTTTAACCTTTTTGCTGTATTCATCATCAGGGTTATTATCGTCAACCACAAGTATCTCAATATTCTGATATGTCTGGTTTAAGGCGGAGTCAATTGCTCTCAATAACATATTATATCTTTTGTACGTCGGAATAACGCATGATACCAACGGAGCGTATAGTGTACCTATTATGTTCTTCATCAAATTTTCACCTTTAGATTTAGGTTGCCGTCATCCTTTTCACAATCTTTCCAACACGCTTAAAAGACTTGAGCATCGGCTTATACACCCCGAGGATCAGGCATGTTTTACGTATACCGCGTTCCATTTTAACCTTTACGCTGTCAGGAAAATATTTCTCAAATACTTCTCTTGCGGATCTGACGGATAAATCTTTTAAAAATCGGCGCCGGAGCGCGTTTTCGCGAACCGATTGCGTCATCAGCTTATCGCTGTCGCAGACGGCGTCAACGGAGATTTCTTTCTTCCGTAAATTCATCGTTTCGCTGAAAAGCTCCCTTGCCTTCGTTGTATGCAGCAATACTTTACTGACGCCGGCATCGTTATCAAAACTCTTGTCATAAAGGCCTGGATCAGGGCAGTCCCAAATTGTAAAATCGCTGACGCGGTATCTTTTCTTGAATTTGCAGGCATAACAAATCGGTCTGTCACATATGTTTGAAAAAAATGCCCGAAGCATAATATCAGTTTCTACTCCGCTGTAATAAAGCAGCTCTTTATTTTTTCCATAGTGAGCCATTTGTGAGTATTTATAGCCGTATGGATTCTTATCACGGAATTTGACGTCTTTTATCAGCGCACCATGTTTCTCCGACATGTACGAGATATATTTCTCGAAGACCAGTGGCGACGGGACAGCGTGACAGACCACATCCACAGTAACCAGACCGGGACAAGCGCCGCCTAAAAATTTTAACAGCCCTTCTATTTGGCAGGGTGTTCCACTGAAACATACCCTCCGGTCGGATTCTATAAACTTTCGAACCATAGAAAATGCATTATTCAAATCCGACTGAGCATATTTACTGTTTCGGAAAGCGGAAATCCCGTCTTCGGTTTCTGCGTATGCATGCAATACATGTAATGACCTGTCGTATACCGCGCCGAAAACCACGCCGCCTTCGGCCAGTATGCGTTGCGCTATCGCAGTAAAAGCCCCGCCGGATGTGCTTTCATGTAAAATTGTATTGTCTGTGTGCTGGGCGATAAACGCCTTTTGCGGAAAGTGCTTTTCCGGTTCCGTGCTTACGCAGGGGCAGCTTTTTTCACATAAGCCGCAGCCGGCGCACAATTTTTTATCTGCATTCGGATACAGAAACCCTTCAACATCGGCTTCCATTTTAATACACGCAGAGGGGCAAACACTGGCGCAAGCGCCGCATCCGCAGCAATTTTCTTTTTCAGTGACGGAGATTATTCAGTACGCCCCCTTAGACTGTAATACAGCGCCAACAGTCTTCCATATGATTTTTATATCTAGAAAAAAACATCGCTCATGCAGGTACTGTAAGTCAAATTCCATCATTTCCCTAAAAGTAGTGTCATTCCTGCCGCTCACTTGCCACAAGCCTGTCAGGCCGGGGGTGATGTTCAGACGGTTCGCCTCGACGGCGGTACATTTGGCCTGCTCATCCGGGATCAGCGGTCTTGGTCCGACTACGGACATAGAACCGGCCAGGATATTTATAAACTGAGGCAGTTCGTCCAGGGACGTCTTACGCAGAATACGGCCGACACGCGTCACCCTGGGGTCATTCTTTATCTTGAAAATCGGCCCGTCTTTGATCAGATTTTGGGGTTCCAAGGATAGCCGTAATATTTCTGCGTTTTTGTACATACTTCGAAATTTTATCATGTTAAATATTACGCCGTTTTTGCCAACCCGACTCTGAATAAAAAAAGGATCGCCAAAATCATCAATTATAATAGCAATTGCGATAGTCGCAAGAAAGGGCAATAAAAAACTCAATGAGATCAGGGAAAAAATAATGTCAAACAAACGTTTTGCCATTATATACACACACTTATCCCTGTCGGATCCATCGGATGTGGGTTTAACCGCCGTCCGAGTATCCGATGAAGACAGATATCCTGTGCCGCCCATGATGGTCACTTTCCTGTCTAAATATTATTTTCGGATTTATCAAAAACCAGCAGCAATACTGGGAAGCAGATAGATTCATGCCTCACAAAACTGCCAAAATCCGGCTCAAAGACTGAACTCATAAATAAAAACGCCAAGAATAAGTTCAGCGCGATCTTCTTTTCTTTCGACAGACGCCTGAACTCTTTTATATTTACGCAGACTTTCGTCGTGACGAGCAATTGATACATAATAAACATAATTTTTAGCAGCCAGTTCACGCGAGTAGTGATCACGAGCAGTTCCAAGGGGATAAGCAGACGGAACAGCACACTGAAAAATTCCAGCGTAAGCAATATGTCGGTTACTCCGCCTGCGGTAAACAACGGTTTAATGCTTGTATTCCACAAGTGCGCGTCAATACGTTTGGCGCTTCTTAGATATTGCAGCGTCGAGTATACGTCAGGCGCTAACAAAGCCGATATCTTCAGGATACAGAAGAAAATACAGGCTGTCGCCGCCAGTGCGGCGAACCAATGCCCTGGCCCAGAATCTCGCCCAATTGATGTTTGGCTTTGCAGCGACAAAAAAAATATGATCATGAGGATGTAATACGCCCGCAGTAATAAAATATAGAGAATTGCAACTGCAATAATCAGAACGCCTCTTTTTTTCACACTCGCGCTATTTTGTAATATATGCCAATAGGAAGTAAAGAGCAGCATCTGTATAGGTTCTTTAGCTAAGGTAAAGGCGAACATATTCAGTAATACGACGGATACCAGCGAAAAAATCAGAAGCGGTGGATCAATTATGTTTTTCAGACGTATAAGCATGAAGAATAGAAGCAGATTAAAAACAACGCTGATTAACGCTTCAAAATCGTTGTATGTATTTAGCCCGAATACTGTCAGAAACTTATAGAGAAAAATAACATTGTCAGACACGGATAACGACGAGCTGAAATTCCAGATGGAGAAGCCGGGAGTACCATACAGGATATCGTTCAGGTATGCATGGCCAAGAGAATTTTCTACAAGACTACCTGAAAAATTCCAGCGAACAATCTTACCGACTATTACTGCAGGTAAAAAAAGCGTCAACAGAACTTCTTTTTTTAATGCCAAAATGCTCACGCCCAGTCGGTATTAGTTATAGTCATTTCACTCTCCGGCTTTAGAGCGCCCGCTGCAAAAAGTATTTAGAATATTCTCTGAACCTGGCTAACGCGCCGTCTATGGCTTCATAATCATAAGATATGTCTATGGCGCGGCGTAAAGGCGTCTGCCAGGAGGTAAAAGTTCCCATACCCAGCGTCGCAGACAGGGACTCCAGCCGCGAATTTGTTGACATTGCGAAATCTTTTACGAAACGTTTAAAAACAAACATCTTTTTATGAAAGAGCAGAGAAAACGCGACGGCGTGATAAGAATCGGTACAAACATAGTCAGCATTGCGGATCAGGCCTATAAAATCAAAAGGGCTGATATCATATGGCTTGAAGTCTGCGATCTTCTCAGCCTCAGGCACATACGCGTCCAGATTGATCAAACCTACTACGGGGAAGCCCGTCTCAGCGCTTAATGCTTTCACCCATTCATAATGCCTCACTTCGACGCCAAGCAAATAACATAAAATATATTTATTCTTGTATTTGCGTTCCAAAGGACAGTACTGCACCCATTCATCCGCCGAAAAAAGCAGAACAGGATCGCATACGACAGGAGGAGCGGCGCCTGTTAAACGTTCAACAATCCGCTGTCCGGATAATTCCCGGACACTTAAAGCATAAAATCTTTGCAAAAAAGACGCCGCCTTACGAGCTTGCCGTCCTGAAAGTTCCGCAACGCCAAAACTTGTGGCGTACGCCAGTTTTCTGACTGTATCAGGAACAAAAGATAACGTATAATAATCCGCTTCAATATTGGCTGGAAGCCAAAGCTGGTCGCTTCCAACCAAGACGGAGCGGCAGTCTCGCGCGCACGCCCGTTCCAATTCTTCAAAACTCGCAAATGCTTGCGTCAAATCGAATTTTTGCTCAATGAAGCTCCTAAATATACTTCTGCGTATGGCAATATTTCGGTTCAGCGCCACGTTTGTTTTACGCTTGAGCCAAAGCTTTAAATACGGGTATTTATCCATATAAACATCTTTATTCAGGATTTGCGTTAAAAAGAATATGAGCTTTCTTTTCTTTATAGTCCCTTGCAGACCGTCTATACAGATCGTTCGGTTGGCGATTCCGACTTTCTTAAGATATTCCTGTGTGGCGAACGCTTGCAATATACTCCCGTAATTACCATGGAAATAGCAGACCGCCAGGTATGTATATTTCATATGGAACTACCCAGGCCGTAAGTAAAAAGCGGTTCGCCGCTCCCAAGCATAAGCTCCTCGTATAAATTGCAGTATGATTCAGCCATAATCGCCCCGTTGAAATTTTTTGTCACGCTGTCATGCGCGCGGACACGGATACGCTCTGCATCCGACCCTCCGAGAATATGCCGGATGGCGTCCAGGTAGCTGTCTATTCCGCGGCACAAATAACCGTTTTCCAAGTTTATAATAACGTCGTTTGTCCCGATAGTATCACTGGCAATACACAGTTTTTTCAGGAACATAGCTTCCAGCAGCGCTATTGGGAGGCCCTCGAAGAATGATGGCAGAAGAAATACGTCATGATCATTCATGCATTCCAAGGCGCCCTCGCGGCTTTGCCACCCGGTTATGCGGATATTAGGGGCGGTAAGCAGCCCGCGTAGTTCACCGTCGCCTATCCATGTAAACTGATAGTTTGGAAAATTCTCCGCTATCATATTAAAGCAGGATGGGTTCTTCTGAGCTGTTATACGGCCGCATGTACAAAATTTTACACATGCGGGGTTAAAAGGTCTGTCGGGTAAGCACTTCACCTCAGCGCCAAGCCGGCGTATATCTATGCCATTTCTGATAAGACGGACTTCCGGGCTAAGTTTAACAGCCTCCCTGTACTCGCCCTCCGAACAGGCCACAACTACGCTGTTCCGCAAGGCGGAGATCTTTTCGACGGCTTTATAAAGGCAGCGCTTAAGCGCACCCGTTTCAGTGTCCAGAAACGCGTAACCGTGGGGGGAGTATATTACCCGTCCTATTGCGCCGCTCGCAAAACGCCCCAAAGCGCCGGCTTTTGAGGAATGCAGATGTATTATATCCGGTTGAATCTCCTTTAAGCGCGCTTTTATTTCCAAAAGGGCTTTTATATCCTTTTTGATTGAAATCTCTCTTGTGAAGTTTTCGATCCCCACAAAACGTACATCACCGGTGAAATAGCGTTCAAACTTATCAGGAGTGCTGTACCTTCTGCCGTATAGCACGGTAATGTCAAAATTCTCGCGCGTCCTGTTTATTATGTCCGCTATAACCGCAAATACGCCTCCGCCGTATGCTTCAGCAATATGTGTTATTTTAGGCTTGTATATATGAGAATTGTTTTTACGCATAAGCATAACCGCCATTTCGTTTCTTCTCAACGCCATGCATTACAACGCCCAACACTTTTGTACCCACACCGTTAATAATATGCAGGCTTTTGGAGAATTCGTCATGCAGCGACATCCCCTGCACAACGGACAGCACCACTCCGTCGCATAGCTTGATCACATACAGTCCGTCCGTAACAGCGTTAACTGATGGCGTATCAATAAGAATATAATTATACTGGTTTTCCATCTTCGTCAGGAACGATTCAAATATCGGGCTCGACAGTATCTCGCCGGGGTTCGGCGGTATCCGCCCTCCACAGACGACGGAGAGACCCGACACGTTGTCATGACGGAATAAATCGTCCAGAGCAGCCGCGTTTATAAGATAATCGGCAAGGCCAGGCGAACTTTTGTATTGAAAGTATTCGTGGACTTGAGACTTCCGCAGATCACAGTCGATCAGCAAGACTTTTGTATCCGTCTGGATAGCCAGCATATACGCAAGATTGACGGCTGTGGTCGTTTTTCCCTCTCCACTTTCGGAACTGGTTACAGCCACCTTTTTGCACCCGTTTTTTGTAATGGAGAACATCAGGTTGGTCCGCGCGGTTCTATATGCTTCCTCGTATTCAAAGTTCGGTTTGAAGCTATTTTTGGCTCTATCTTCAATAGATGGAGAGGGTTCCCTTTTCAGGATAGATATCATAATTTCCGCCCCCGATACTTGCTTGCGCGTTTCTTTCGGCCGGCTTTTCCGATATCGGAAATCTCCGCTAATATAAATAATCCATATTTCTCATTCAACTCCGCCGCGCTTTGGATTCTCGCGTTTGTGAGATCCTTCAAAAGCAAAAATCCGAAGGATATAACACAGCCCGAAATAATACCCAGCGTTAAGTTGAGTTTTAAGTTCGGCGATACGGGTTTGAGATTTAAACGCGGAGGATCCACTATTTTAAGTTCTCCCGTTTCCTTGATGCCTGAAATAACACCAGGGGCAATTTCCCCTATAGCCTGTGCAATCCGCCGGGCGTCTTCAGGCTTTTCCGCCATTACTGCCGCAGAAAAAATTTCTGTGCCGTTCAACGATGAAAAGCTTATCATACCTTCCAATTCTTCCGCCGTATAGGATGACCCGGCAGCTGCCTGAACCCGTTCATAGAACGAATATGTCCGAAGCATCTGAATATATGTGTTTACAACCCTCTGCGCGTAGGTGAGCGCGCTTACCTCGTCCGAAAGACGTAAACTGTCTTCAGATGAAATGTAAACATATAACTTAATAACAGATACGTATTTTTTATCTATTACCCAGTTGGTGATACAAAAAGCAATTCCCAACCCGAAAACAGCGCTAAGGAAAACAGCCGCCCAATTTTTCCGTAAATGCTTCCACAGGTATGCAAGGTCTATCGCAGATGTTTTTCTCATGCTGTCTGTCCCCCCTCTTATATCCGGGCAGGGCGTAAATTTCAGCGCCTTGCCCGGATGTGGCGTCCCGGATTTGGTCTCGCTTCAGTCTCAGGCCTCTTTGCGACGCTGAATCCGCAGATCCAAACGGGTAACCGAGTGAACGGTTTAGCTGGCCGGAGTAAGCGTAATAACAGTAGATTTGCTTTTTCCGCTCACGGAGTCTGTTACACGTAATGTTGCTTTTTTAGTGCCGCTGGTTATATGTGAATGAACGATTACAGTATCCGCATTCTCGTTTTCAAGTGTCACGATATTTTCTGGAGCCAGCGCATTGCTGATTGTAATACTCCAGGTATACGATGGCGCCATTTTAGCGCCTTCAGGCGTAAGATCCGGATAGGATGATATGGCGGTGTATGATTGCAATCCATTCTGCGTATCCTCGTTACGCTCAATGGAGGCTATACCAGTCGGCGGGATTTTAGCAGCCCCATCTTCATTCAGTATACCGCCTAGAATGTGTATTACAATTGACACGACTTTGTCTGTCAGCAGTTCACGCAGGCGAAGAGTCAGGTTTTTGCTGCCGCTTTCCAACTTGGATGTTACAGTGACTTCCTCCGTATCAGCGTTTTCTAGCTCAGCGACCTTCTTCGCGGCCTCTTCGTCGCCTCCGAGGGTGGTTTTCCATTCGAACTGCGGCGCTGCCTGGAAGCCCTCGGGCGTATTAATCGGATAAATAGTCTCCGCCTTGAATGTGCTGACGCCTACAACCGGATCCCCATCCCGATTGATAGACACTCCTGCCGGGAGGACTTTATAAGTGTCTTCTTCAACTTCCGACGCGCTTATGATGTGTAATACAATAGCCGCCGTTTTATTGCTTACACTATCTCTCACGCGCAGCGTCACATTTTTGCTGCCACTAATTATATTGGATGTCACAACGGCGGCGCGTCCGTCCGGATCCCATTCCACATCCGCTATGTCCGTTTCCGCTCCGCTCAGGGTTAAAGTCCAGAACAGATAAGAGTTTGTCAAACTCTCAAATTCCGGTGTCATCGTTACCACAAACCGCTGCGGATAGCCTCTGACCACGTCTATGGTATATCCGCTGTCCGGCGCCAGAGCAAGTTTGGTAGTTTTTACGCCTTCTTGCGGCGCGATGGTAACATTTACCGCGTAGGTCGCCGTATGGCCGTTTTGCGCTGTTATTTTAAAGACGCCCGTGCCGCCGTTATCGCCTGCGGTGTATTCTACCGCGCCGACGGTCGCATTTGTATCTTTCAAAGCAACTGTGAAAGAACCCGCGGACACAGAAGTTCCCGCCGGTACTGTTACCTTGTACTGGTTATCCCCGACACGGGTAGCAGGGATATCCGCCACCGTTACGCTTTTTATATCTGTGTTCTCTGACTGGGACGGAGACACGCTGATTGTATACTCCGCATAAATATCGGAATAATCCACCAACGGCTTATTCGGTGATACAGATGTCACATTCGTCTGAATCGAAACCTTGATGTTCACCGTTCCGGGCGAGGCGCCGGCTTTGAGCTTAAGCTCTCCAGTCTCCGAATCAATTTCGGCCATGCTGTCGCCATCGGTTATTTCCCATTTAAAGATATAGAGTTTCTCAGTTGTGTCGCCGTTACTATCCAAATCACTCGCATCAGCTTTACTCATCAAACTATCGAGGATCGTTTGAGAAGTTTTTATTTTTTTATTATAAGTATGAACGCCGGTATCATCTACGGCCAGCACTTTGTCGCCGTCTATCTCCAAATCAACAGTTGTAATTATGAATTCCGCTTGTTGTACGCCTTTTTGCGCTGTAATTGTTAATTCCAGGCCAGGAATTTCACCGGCAGTAAACAATCCTGTCGATTTATTAATTTTTCCGGCTTCAACAGAAGTATTCGTCACTGTGTCAATCCGTCGGAGTATATCGACATCTGCTTCTGGCGTAAGGCTCCATGCGTAGTCGCCTGATGAAGCCGGCGCGACTATCGACCACGCGGCGTCTGTAACTTCCGTTTCAGCGCCGCCGGTACGAGATACGTTCCACGCGGAATAATCAGCGCTCTTATTAACCTGGATATATTCTTTTTCCTTTATCTTAAGGGTATCTGTTAAGACATATATTACGGTTCCGCCATCGGATTTCTTCGGAACGATAATTTCTGAAATATTGCCGTCCGCTCCAACAATCAAATCGCCTTTAGCCGTATAATTGCCGTAGGAAGCTCTTTTTTCCCCATACATGTCTTTCAGCGCGGAACCGGCGTCAAACGGCGTACCGTCAAAATTAATAGGCTGCTCCACATCACTGCGATTTATCGCGACCAGTACAATTTCGTCATCCGACGTGTCATCAGGGGTATTATTATCGTACTCAGCCGTAAAGGAAAGTACGCTTCCACCGTCCTTCACATACTTGCCGTAATCCGTATTATACAGCCTTTCTCCCCTCGAAAACGCTTTGGAGTAATCCGCTCTCGAGTTAAGCAGCGCTTTATAATGCTGCAGCATCATCGGGTTTTCCCCTTGCGCGGTCCAGTTAAAATCATACCGGTTGTCGTCAAATTTGGATGCGCTGTTATTGGAATACTTGCCGAACTGTCCTAATTCCTCGCCGTAATATATGACCGGCTGGCCCATGGACGTTACTAACAGCGAAGCCGCGTTCATAAATTCGGAGTGTTTATCTTTCGCCGCGGTGCCAGGAGCAAACCTGGTAAGGAAGCCGTCCTCGTCGTGGCTGGATAAAAATTGACCCATGCTTAACAGAGGGTTAGCCTCCAAAAATGCTTCTCTGTGTTTTAAAGCATCTATAATGTCGGAAACATTAACTTTTGATCCAGCGCTATTTTCAATCTTTATTTGTTCTGTGCCATTCGCGACTTGTATAGTCTTCAGCGACTTCCATGTAACAAAGCCCAGCGCGATATTCTTGAAATCAAAATCCAGCAGTGAATCCAACTGATCTATAGCGAGATAATCTTCCGAAGTTCCGCCGTCTTCATTACCCGCGCCTTTAATGTCCACAGAACCCGCGTACAGTTCGCCTATCATCTTAAAGTCTGGATTATTCGATACAACGGCGTTTTTAAGCGCGCGCCACGTATCATTATCCACATGCTTAACGGTGTCTACCCTGAAATAATCAATGTCATATTTGGTCGTCCATTTAGTCTGCCATTTGGCAAGCATGTCGCGCACGTACCAGTTTTCCGTCTTGAAATCGGGAAGCCCCACAAGCCTGGACTTGATCCGGTTGTCGCCGTCGGCGTTGTCTTCTGCGATACTTCTGAACATGGAACTGCCGTCTGGCAGTATAAATTCACCCATTTGATCGATAGTCGGTCTTAAGGCCGCGTTGTCATCAGTATCCCAGTTGGGTTCCCAAACCTGATCCATTCCGTAGCCGGCGTGGTTGATAACAATATCCACCATTAACTTCATACCGTTGCTATGAAGGGCGGTTATCAGCGAACTCAAGTCGTCTTTGGAACCCAGCTGCGCTTCCAGCGCCGAATTCAGGCGTTCCTCGAATGTTTTGGCCCAATAACCCGCGTAGCCGAAAGAATCTTTAACAGCGCCGCCGACGTCAAATTCAATATTGTCCACAATCGGCGTGATCCAGACCGTATTAACGCCCAAATCTTTCAGGTATGGTATCTTGGCAGTCAAACCGGCGATATCGCCGCCATGATATTGGTTCAAACCGATAGTACCCGACGTATACGTTTCGTCAGACGGCGTAATCTGACCGGTGTAAATATTTTGCTTATCCTGCCCGGCGAATCTATCTGTCAGCAGGAAGTAAATACGGGCTTCGTCCCAGTCAAACGTGGAAGTCTGGTAGGGAACTATTTCCAGCGCGGCCGTTAAATTTCTGCTCGTATTGTCGGTAAGCGTCACAGTAACCGGAATATTCACAGTTCGACTTGTGAGAGGCCCGAAATCACTGCCGGCGAGCCCTACGGTCAATTCATTTTTACCGGGTACATAGTGGAAAATTTCCCTGTCACTTCCGCCGATTGCGGATAAATCGGCTGTAACATTAGCTATCCGGTTTGATCCGTGAACGCTTAACACAGTAAGCTGTTTATAGTTTATACTCGGCTGCAGGAACTCGGCTTTCAGGGTTCCGACTTTTATGTTAACTGTGGCCGAGCGGGTTACATTATTCGCGGTGACGCTTACTGTGATTTCAGCGATTCCATCACTGACGCCCGTAACCGTGCCCGAAGCGTTTACCGTGGCGATAGCGGGCGTATCGGACCTCCAAACAAGAGTAGAGCCCGAAGGACTAGGAATCTTGTTGTACAGAGCGCTGACTACATTAACGCGAAGCGGGAGTGT
>JAITDJ010000226.1 GCA_031282635.1 Clostridiales bacterium | reverse complement strand
CTATAATGACCACATTCTTTTTACCCTCCGCCATTACGCTCAACCTGGGAACCCCGATTGGATGTTCGATAGCCTCACGCGCCAATTGTTCCTGGGAGCACGGGGCCCTATATGCGGTCAAACGTGAAACAAGCTCTCCGTTAAAGCGTTTATCCGGGAAATTGTACTCAATTGACCCCTTGCCATATGGGAATCTAACTAAAGGCATAAAATCCTCCCTCCTGTTTTAATAAATTATAGAGAATTTCCGCCTGTGAATCAATCGGCTTTTACTTGCTGTACATATATTTTTATGATATAATGACTTTCGCTTATTTAATTTACGGATAATTATGGATGAAAATCGGGGTGTAATTTTGCTAAAAGAATTGTCGTCATATATATATGATATAGCCGGCGTCTGCCTTGAACTAGGCGCCGCCCGGCTTGATATAGAAATAGATGAGGAACCGGCCAATGATCTTCTAACCGTTATTATTTCCAATGATATAAACCGGCAGATCGCCTATAACCCGCAGCACAAGCCTTCACACGGCATTTCCCTGCTGAGCCAGGCGTGCGATCTCTGCGGCGGGCGGTTAACCGCCCGCTATTCGGCGGCCGGTTCCAAACTTGTGGCCATTATGCAGTACAGCCACGCGGATCGGCCGCCGATGGGCGGTGTGCCGTGCTTAATCCGGGAATTGATCATGTCTAACCCCGATATCGATATCTATTACACGCATCGATACAACGGCCGTGAGTATAAACTCAGCACATCGCAAATAAAATCCATGTTGGACGGCGTACCGTTTGACACGCCTTCAGCCGCCGCCTGGATTCAGGAGAATATCGGAGAAGGGCTGACACATATTATCCAAGCGGAGGTTATGCAATGAGCGTACCTGCTTTTACATTCCATCGTGGTATACATCCGCCGTCTAAAAAGGATCAGACAGCCGGGGAGGCCGTTAAAAAGCTCGTTCCGCCTGCGGGAACGGAAATGATTTTTCCGATGCTGCAACATATCGGGGCGCCCTGTGAGCCCGCTGTATCCGTAGGGGAGCGGGTGTTGCTGGGCCAGGTAATCGGCAGCGCCGAAAAACCGATTTCTTCTCCTGTTCATTCCAGCGTATCCGGCATAGTAAAGGAAATCCGGCAGGCGCTTACTCCAACCGGCGTCGTATGCAGCGCCGTCGTTGTCGTAAACGACGGAAAGGATGAGGGGATTAAAACAACAAGGGCGCATACCGTTTCCGAAACCTTGGACAGGGAAGAAACGCTTAAGCTGATACGCCAAGCAGGCGTCGTAGGGCTGGGCGGCGCGGGCTTTCCCACACATATCAAGCTGAGCCCGCCCCCGGGCAGGCATATTGATACCGTAATCGTAAACGCCGCGGAATGTGAACCGTATCTGACCACCGATCATCGCGTTCTGCTGGAAGATACTGAACGCCTGATTGCGGGTTTGGAAATAATCCTCACGCTATTCCCAAACGCGCAGGGTATTATCGGTATTGAGACCAACAAGCAGGACGCGATAGATAAAATAGAAAAAGCGGTACGAGAGAAAAAACGCATAAGTGTTGCGGGTTTGAGGCCCAAATACCCGCAAGGCGCGGAAAAGCAGCTTATTTACGCTTTAACGGGGCGTGAAGTGCCCTCTGGGGGGCTGCCGGCGGATATAGGCTGCTTAGTGGACAACGTTGATACAGTGATCGCCGTAGAACGGGCGGTACACAGAAAACGTCCGCTGATCCGAAGGATTATTACCATAAACGGCGGCGCGGTCAAAAACCCCGGCAACTACGAAGTCCGGCTGGGTATGACTTATGGGGATTTTGCCCGGGCCGCGGGCGGGTTTACCACGCAGCCGTACAAGCTCATATCTGGCGGGCCGATGATGGGTGTGGCTATGTTTTCGCTGGATGTGCCCGTAATAAAAACCTCCTCCGCATTTTTATGTCTTACAGAGGAAGAAGCCCGACTGCCCTCGGAACGCGGCTGCATCCGCTGCGGTCGGTGCGCCGATTACTGTCCCGCCCGCCTGATGCCGCTGGATCTCAACAAATATGTTATATACGGCGAAAAGGATCTGTTTCTTGAAAATCACGGGCTGGACTGCATAGAATGCGGCTCATGTTCATACGTGTGCCCCTCGAAACGCCATTTGGCGCAGTCTATAAGAGCCGCGCGGCGCGAGGCACTGGCTGCGCGAAAATAATGGAGGTACTGCGTGGATAACAGGAGATTTATGGTAACCTCTACGCCGCATGTGCGTTCCGGTGATACCATTGAGAGTATTATGCGCGATGTTTTATTGGCGCTTTCACCTGCCGCGATAATGGCGGTTTACTTTTTTGGAATCAGGGCATTATGTATCATCATATTAAGCGTGGGCGCGTGTATCGGTTTTGAGTATTTATTCGAACTGCTGACACACCGCCCGATTACAATCACTGATTGCAGCGCCGCCGTAACCGGAGCGTTGCTGGCGTTTAACCTGCCGGCTTCTTCGCCGTTCTGGATTCCTGTAGTAGGCGCTTTTTTCGCAGTCGTTATAACCAAACAATTATTTGGCGGTTTGGGGCAAAATTTCATGAACCCCGCTCTGGCCGCGCGTGCGTTCCTGATGGCGGCGTATACGCCGTTAATGGCCGGTTCATGGACGCGGCCTGTACGGAACCTTCTGTCCGCGGATTTGATTTCTTCCGCCACGCCCCTGGGCCTGTTAAAAGAAGGCCCTTCTTTTATTATACAAGGCTCGGATTTGCTTAACGCTTTCCTGGGAAATGTCGCCGGATGTATCGGCGAAACCAGCGTGCTGGCGTTGTTATTAGGCGCGGCGTATTTATTTCATAAAAAAATCATTACATGGCATATACCCGCAGCTTATATTTTTACAGTCTTTGTGCTGGGAACATTACTAGGCAGGCGCGGTTTGTTTACCGGCCAGGGCTATTATGAAATCCTGACAGGCGGATTAATGCTGGGCGCGCTTTTCATGGCTACCGATTATTCGACATCGCCGGTTAACGATACGGGTAAAATAATAATGGGTATAGGCTGCGGTATCCTAACGGTTGTTATCCGCAATTTCGGCGGGTACCCGGAGGGCGTTTCATATTCCATATTAATAATGAACCTATTTGTGCCATTGTTGGATAAATATTGCATACCCAGAGTCTTCGGGGTTGTAAAAAAGAAAAAAAGAGAAACGGCTTAACCGTTATGGAGGGCAAAATGTCGGAACTCTTTAAACCCGTCTCAGCGATGGTAATCATAACGGTCGTGGCAGCATTGCTGCTGGGTTATGTCTACGCCATAACGCTTGAACCGATAGCCGCGCAGCGGGCCGGAACCGAAGCAAAGGCAATAGGCGCCGTATTTGACGCGGCGGACGACGTCAGCCAGGAACTCCCCATACCGGAGGGGTCGCCTGTCAGCCGCGCGCTGCAAGTCTACGGCAAGGGAACGCTTTTGGGTTACGTTGTGTTCACTTCGCCCGACGGTTACAGCGGCGCCGTGGATATAATAGTAGGTATAGACGTGGACGGCGCCGTCGAGGGCGTTCGGATTTTACAGCATTCGGAAACGCCGGGGCTGGGCGCTAACGCTTCCGACCCCGCTTTTATCGATCAGTACAAAGGCAAATCAGGCGATCTGAAAATTACTAAAGCGGCGCCCGGCGATAATGAGATCCAGGCTGTTACAAGCGCCACAATAACCAGTGCAGCCGTTACAAAGGGCGTAAACGACGCCTTGAATTTTTTTAAGCAGTCCATCCGGTAATCTCAGGATTGCCGGATAGGTTCTGCTGGATAAGTTCTAAGAGGAGAAAATCTATGAACGCCTTAAAAATAATAAAAAACGGCATACTTGACGAAAATCCCACATTTATTCAAGTTGTCGGCATGTGCCCTGTACTCGCCGTAACCACATCGGCGGCAAACGGCGTCGGTATGGGGCTTTCTACGACAATAGTGCTGATTTGCTCCAATGTCGTTATTTCACTCCTGCGGTCTTTCGTTCCCGATACGGTGCGTATACCCATTTTTGTCGTGGTTATTTCGACGTTTGTAACCATTGTACAGTTCCTGCTGCAGGCTTATTTGCCCGCGCTGAATGACGCGCTGGGCATATTTATACCGTTGATAGTGGTAAACTGTATTATACTAGCCCGCGCCGAAGCGTTCGCTTCAAAGCATAACCCCGCGGCCGCGGCCCTGGATGGCGCCGGCATGGGATTGGGGTTTACCATAGCGCTGATCATAGTAGGCGTAATCCGCGAATTTCTTGGTACCGGCGGTGTTTTTAACATGGAATTTACGCCCGCCGCTTTTCCTCGCACTATAATTATGATATTGCCCCCGGGCGCTTTTATAACGCTGGGCTGCCTGATGGCCGCCTTAAACGCGTTGCGCGGCCGCGCTGAGAAAGGCGGAAGCGTAAATACAAACGCTTCACACTAAATTATTCGCATATCAAATCAGAACGCGCGCGCTCCGATTTGACCCTTGGAGGCCCACTAATGCAGACTTTACTTATTTTCATCAGCGCTGTACTGGTCAATAACTTTGTACTCAACCGTTTTCTGGGTATATGCCCTTTTCTGGGAGTGTCAAAAAAGGTGGAAACGGCTGTGGGCATGGGCCTGGCCGTTACATTTGTAATGGCGCTGGCTTCTGGCGTAACATATATTGTAAACGCTTTTATCCTGATTCCGCTGAATCTGGATTATCTGTATAATATCGCGTTTATACTGATAATCGCCGCGCTGGTTCAGCTTGTGGAGATGTTTATAAAAAAGTCCAGCCCGTCGTTGTATCAGGCGCTGGGTATTTACCTGCCTCTTATTACCACAAACTGTGCGGTGCTGGGCGTTACCGTGATTAACCGGGCCAATAATTACAACTTTATAGTGTCTGTAGTTCACGGCGTAGGCGCAGCGCTTGGCTTTACACTGGCCATCGTACTGTTCGCCAGCATCCGTGAACGGATTGAACGCAACCATATCCCGAAAGCTTTTCAGGGGTTTCCCATAGCTTTGATTACCGCCGGGTTAATGTCTATCGCGTTCCTGGGCTTCACAGGCATGATTAAAGTCTAGGGGGCGATCACATGTTTACTGCTCTGTTAGTTCCCGCTCTGCTGCTGGGCGGTATGGGTCTGCTGTTCGGGCTGGGTTTGGGGTTCGCCGCCATAAAATTCCGTGTGGATACGGATCCGAGGCTGTCCCTGATCCGCGAAGCTTTACCTGGCGCGAACTGCGGCGGCTGCGGCTATGCCGGCTGTGAAGCGTTTGCAGAAGCCGCGCTTAAGGGTGAAGCCAAACCTAACGGCTGTCCCGTTGGCGGCGAGGCTTCTGCCAAGCGCATAGGTGAAATCTTGGGCGTATCCGTTGAAGTCCCGGAACGCCGGCGCGCGTTTATCCGCTGCGTCGGGTGCGAAAGCAAAAGCACATTTAGATATGATTATTTTGGTTTATATGACTGCAACGCCGTCATGCAGTTAGCCGGCGGCGGTTCCAAAAGCTGCGCTTACGGATGCCTGGGCGTGGGCAGCTGCCGCGCCGCGTGTCAATTTGACGCCATATCTATGGTGGACGGCATCGCGGTGGTTGATCCCGAAAAATGTACGGCCTGCGGCATGTGCGTTAAGGCGTGCCCCAAACATTTAATTCGTATGGTTCCTTACAAAAACAAGATACACGTCGCCTGCCATTCCGAAGACAACGGTCGCGATGTACGCAAAAACTGCAAGGTCGGCTGCATCGGCTGCAGACTCTGCGAAAAAGCCTGCGCCTATGACGCCGTTCACGTGAAAAACAACTACGCCAGCGTTGATTACGCGAAATGTACACAGTGCGGCGCGTGCGTGGCCAAGTGCCCGTCGAAATGTATAATCATCTGAAAAGGCCGCTCATCCGGGCGGTCTTTTCAGATCAAGCGCTTATAACTTAAATGCCTATAACGTAAATGCTTATAGCGTAAATATTTCTCGCGGCGCGTCTCGTTCTGTTATTTCACGTTCTGTTATTTCAAAGATCTCCGCGCTTTCAATCGCTTCCGCGACGGACTCATCCAAACCCCGCACACGCCTTTCAGCGGCTTCCACAGCCGTCTTATTCGGTTTGGTTTCCGGATGTTTCACCGCAAAAACCGTGCAGCAGTCCTCGTACGGACGGATGGAAATGTCAAACGTCTCTATTTTACGCGCCAGATCTATAATCTCCTGTTTGTCCATACCGGCCAACGGGCGCAGTATAGGCATCGCGGCCGCAGACTCCACGGCGGCAAGGCTCTGAATAGTCTGGCTGGCCACTTGCCCCACGCTGTCGCCGGTTATCAGGCAATGGCATTTTTCCTTTTGCCCCAAAGCCTCCGCGATTTTCAACATGGAGCGTTTAAGCAAAAGAGTCAGTTTTTCCGGCTGAGCCTGTTTATACAGACATAACTGCGTATCCGTAAACGGAACGACATACAGTTTAAAATAACCCGTATACGCCGATAATACCCTAGCCAGATCCAACACCTTATCTTTTGCCCTCTCAGATGTATATGGAGGCGAATGAAAATACACCGCGGTCACATCCACGCCGCGCTTCGCCATAAGGAAACCCGCGACAGGGCTGTCTATACCGCCCGACAGCAGCAGCATCCCTCTTCCCGACGAGCCATATGGCAAGCCGCCCAATGATTTCACCGTATCCGCATAAATGTATATATGATTCCTTATTTCTATACACAGCGTCACATCCGGGTTATGCACATCCACTTTGGACATTTCCATAGCGTTTATGATATATTCTCCAATCGCCGCCGAAATTTCCTGTGAATGCATGGGGTACGATTTGTTTGCCCGGCGAGTCTTTACTTTAAATGTAAAAGGCCTGTCCGCGTACGCGCGGTTCATATAAAAAAGCGCGATTTCATATATTTCGCCTATACCGCGCTCATCGGTCATAAGACAAGGGCAAAGCGCGACAATACCGGACACTTTTGAAACGATGGGCATCACGCTGTCATAATCGAACTCTTCCGTATCGCATTCCACTAAAAATCGCCCGTTCTCATACATCGCGCGCAGTCCGTCGAACCGAGAAAGCCTGCGGCGGATAATACGCAGCAGGCGTTTTTCGTATAAATGGCGGTTATCTCCACGCAAGCTGATTTCTCCATATTTTATCAGTAAGGCTTCTTTAAATTTCACTGTACCGCTCCATAATGCGTCATTATTCCTGAACATCGGCTGCCTGCGGCTGTTCAGGCGCCGATATATCCGGCGCCGCGACGAACGGGCGTTCTTCCGGAATCGGCCCCGTACCTATGCGTACTTCCGCCGGAACCGCTTTATACCTGCTGATGTTAACCCTTTCCGTTGATACTTTTTCGCCGTTTTCATATACTGTTTTGTAAAGCGCGTAAATGAGGCCTTCTGTCGCGCCTTTGGCAACGACCCGCTGACCGCGCGGCAAAGTGGAATCATATGTTATCTTTTCGCCGGACGGTTTTATCCGTTCGATAAGTTCGCTGTGGAAACTCAGGCTGTGTTCCGCGCCATGGATCTCTTTTCCATAGACATTCGCAATCAGACGATCACCCTCGACATAGCATTCCAAAAAGACCGGCAAATCGGTATTATTTCTGAATTTCAGATCCAGGTAATCGCCGGCAAGCGTCGCGTCGAACCCGTAATCCAGGTAGCCGACTTTCAGAGAATGACTGGTACGCTCAACTATATCCAGTTCAGCGTACAGCGCCGCGTTGTAAAGCGTGCTGGAAACCTGACATACGCCGCCTCCAAAATCATCTTCGAGCTTACCGTTTACAATGACCGGCGCCATGGCGTACCCGTTTGCTTCCGTACTGGGGCCCAGGGCCGCGTTGGTCGAAAAAATCTCATCCGGCTGTAAGGTTTGATCATTAACCTTGCCGGCCGCGTTTATAATATTGACGTTGCGCCCGTTCTGACCCACGCTGAACCTGGTTGAGAACGTTCCAAGAAGGCTTTGGGCTTGAGCCACAAAATCCTCTCTGATCACCGGCATCACGTCTTTTAACACAACTTCGGCCACGCCGGCGTTGTTCTCCGCCAACAGCTGTTTAACCTTAACCGCGGTAGCCGGCGCGTCCAATTCCTTGCCCGGCTCTTCTTTTGTAATAATAAACCGACCGTCTTTGCGGTCTATTGTGGCATTTTTGGGGGCTGCATAAACTTTATCGGCAATAATACCGACTTTATCCTGAGCCGAGGAATCGTCGTAGGAATACTTTGGCTCATATGTAATTTCGTACGGCGCGTTTTCCAACGCCGTTATTTTGTTGTAGCGTTCATCCAACGTACCTTCCCGCGCGTACGCGTAGGCTTGATCCACCGCGGGGCCGAAGTCCAGTTTAACGTTGAATTCGTCGAAATGGTAAACATACTCTATATCCCCGCTTTTAACCGTTATGGTTTTGCTTTCCAGATCCGGCAGAAATACAGACGTAACTTTGTTAAGCGCTTCCGCCTTGCTGAGTTCCCCCACATCCACGCCATTAATACGTATGTTTTTATAGATATTCTCGTAATTAACCACAGACACCATATTCAGGTATTTGGTGTATGACATGAAACCCATGAGAGTTACCACTGCAGCGCCCGCGAGAATCGGTATAATAAGTATCTTTAAAGCCAGCTTGCCCCAGTTTAATCCAGACGTAAACATCCCCCCTTCTTTAATTAAAAGCCCTTCCCCGCTTTTAGTATAGCACGCATAAATCCAAAAAACAACGCCGCTCCAACCTTTTCAGATGTCGGCGGCGGCGTCGATCCGTCTTAGTAATAGTTTAGCGAATACATGTTTTCATTATACAACTTCTTGTTAATACTACAGCGTAAAACATATGTTCATATCCGATAATACTGGGTTCTTACATTGTGGCTCTATTCAGTGATGTCAAAAGATGGTGCAGCGGTTGAGAATTTTACGCTGTAGTATTAATTGGATTTGATTTTTAGTATAACAAAGTCCTTTTTCATATTCAACACAAAAATAGGGATGGGCTGGGAGTTTCTATAAATAACCAAAGTGGGCTACGCCCACAACCCAATAAAAACCGTAACAGATAGTACAGCCAATTTCAAAAAATAATGCACTGCTCCCGAATATATTGTAGAATAATGACAGCCAGACATTAACGCAATATAAGAGGGAGACAATGCATGGATACATTATTCCACAAATTCGGTGATAAAATCAAGGGCGTAATTGAAGGCTTTGATAGAATAGTTTTTAAGGGCTCTATCAGAAACATCGCCTACGCGCTTGGCATGGAAAAGTTCATAAATATGCATGGTGTTTTGAATAAAGACTACAAAGATTATGTCAGCAAACAATCATCCGTCATAATAGATAATGCTGAAGAATATGCCAAACGCCTGACGGGCACAAAAATTCAATATCTTGCTTCAAGTAACATCCGAAAAGAAACAATCGCACATGAGCAGCAAAAACAGCTCGGAATACAAGAAGGCTTGATTGGCGTTTAGTCATGTTTGGAATCCTGCAATACATTCAAAGCGACATATGACGATGGAACGGGTAAACCAAAACTACTGCCTGAAAAATCGCGCTGCAAACATCTGTATTTTTATTATGATCATGAAGATTATGGTTTTATGAGCATCCGCCTGCAAACATGGGCGCCTTACGAAATACAGATAGCGCTGAACGGTCGGGAATGGCTTAAGAGATTGCTTGACAAATCCAACAGCGGATACATACTTGAAGGCAATAAGTTTCTTGACATTCAAGATTATGATTTAGCGCAAAAACTTTTACGCAGCCAGCTGGACACTCAATGGGTAAAAATGCTAACAAGTTTCACCGCGCAGGTATTCCCATCCATGCCGGCGCTGCTTGGCGAACGTATGGAGTATTATTGGACACAATGGCAAAGCGAATGGGCAAAGGATTATATTTTTAGCAACCCACAGGAGCTGCAAGCCCAAATAGGATATTTGTTGCGCCATGCTTTTCTTACCGGTACGAGTGATCGTGTCCTTCGTTATATGGGCAAACCTGTAAAAAATAACGGGCAACCAAGATTTAACGCGGATTATGATCTCTGTACACGACTTAAACTTTATTATGACGGCGGCAGGATCAAGCACTGGCTTTTTCACAACAGCCTGAAACTCTACAATGAGTTAAATGTGCTACGGTTCGAATGCACAATAAATGAGCCAGATAAATTCAAAGTATTCAGAACCGTTTCCGGCGACGACAGCGGGGAGAAAAAGCGCCTTGGCATGCGTAAAGGCATAGCGGACATAAATGTGCGAGCTCAAGTAAGCGGCCAGTGTATAAAAAACTTCACTGAACAGATCGCCGCTTTGGAAGACGACTCTACTGTCGAAGAAATTTTATCCAAAGTATCAAAGCCGGTTAAGTCTGATGGCAAAAGGTACCGTGCCTTGGATGTAACGGGTAAAGACCTTGAATTACTGCGCTCTGTCGCCGATCCCAAATATAACGTTGACGCCATTACAAACAAGCATCTTCAAGTGGCGCTTAAAGGCACACCCTGGGCTAAAAAACTCGAAGGCAAAAAACTTTCAGCGCGTATTGGCCGTCAGCTTAAGTTATTGCGAGAACACGGCCTTATCAGAAAACTGCCTAATCAGCATAAATGTCGGACGGCACATTATAATAGGTGATAACGGCAAATTAAATTTCGCTTAAACAGAGGCAAAACGGCACACAGAAATAGGTGAAGATGGTTTATGCAGCGGTAAACGGCAAATTGTGA
>JAITDJ010000197.1 GCA_031282635.1 Clostridiales bacterium | reverse complement strand
ATGGCGTCGTATGCTGCGCTTCTTTAACTCGTATCGTTCATCAACATTTTCTGCTCTCCTTTTACTTTTTCAAAGACGGAAACAATTCAAACCCGTGTTTGAGCGTTAATCGAAAGCGTTGCCAATAAAAGTATATCACGCAAGCCGCCAGAAGTAAAGTCGGCGGCGCATAATTTTGTCTAAGTTGAAGTCTCGTCACGCCGCATCTTATTTTGAGAGGTGTTTTTATGCTGTGTTATTCCATACGGTTCGCTTTTTTTGCATAATTCAGTCGTTTTTCTTGCACCGGCGTCAGATACCCAATAACGGAACCGTATATTTCTATTACCTGCTTATAGTCTTTTCTTTCCCAAGCGACCTTTGCACGCTCCTCTATACTACTGACCATATTCCTGAAAGCATACTCTTTTTTGAATTTTTCTTTGTGCTCTGCTATCTTTTTATAAAACTCAACATTGCCGGATAATGCTTCGTGGCAGTACAGCTTCACAAAACCGGATAATTTTTGTAACCCCTTATCGAGCTTTTCTTCATTTGTCGCCATATACTCGGCGTCTCGGCTACTCCCCGTTTGATAATGCAATACATCCCTCAGAGATAGTTCAAAGCTGCCGTTTTTCGTTCTCATTATAACATCAAGCGAATATTTATCAAACCAAATATTCACGCATGCAGCGTCTGATTCGAATGTGAAACATTCATCATGCCGAGTTTCAGCAACACTCATATTATATTCTGATTGTAAAAACATAAAGTGTTTTTGAACCTGCTGATTAAAAATGTTCTTATCTATCCACATCGCGCTGAACTCCTTAACCGTCACGCTTTTCATATTTCATCATATCGGCAATTGTTATTTGATTTCCGCAGTGTTCACAAAAAAACTCATCCCAAATAAACTTCACGTTGCCTATTATATACCCTCCTTCACCTCCGGGGATACTGAAATCAAATTTACGCGCTTCGGGTGATTTTGAATGAACTATCTGCTCCATTCTTTTCAGAACCATCTCCATATGACATTTCGGGCAATAGTGTTTTTCACGCCGATACCGCGCTGAACCGTTCCATATCCGCTTTTTACTTAAAAACATTTCATCGCCCCCTTTTGCGTCAACTGCGCAGGAATTATATAACCCAACTCCCGTTTTCGTATTTCAGCATTCCGTAGAAGCATCCGCCGTATTTTTCCGCCGCGCTTCCGTTTGTAATATCATCCATATTCAAAATAAGACCGACAGTGTAAATCGCGGCTTCAACAACACCCGAACGGGCTGATAAGCCGGAAAAATCAATCAGCAAACCTTTCTCCGCCAAGGGGAATAATTCCTCATACAGGTTACGCGCACTGACCTCAGCTTGTTTTGTGCGCCTTTTTACTTCACTTACAAGCTTTTCAACAATCACGTCTATTACTGCGCGGCGCTCCTTGCTGAACAGTCTGCAAAACCAACCGTCATCGTGAACCAAATACGCGAAGCGATTGCCTATGCAAGAAATGAACGGGCTTGTCAACGGCTTAAACATATGTCCAAGATACAACAGCTCCGCAACGTCTTGAGGCAACAACAAATCCGTTGCTCCCGAACGCTCGTAATCGACAAAACAAAAATCACCTAAATCGTATATGTCACGATTCGAGAACGATAAAATATTATCGCGCCCCTCGATTATTTCAAAATAATGCTTATTAATCCCGCTCTCAAAGCACTCGCCGCTGAGTAACATAATGTTTTCAATCGGCGGCTTTATCCATTGTGTAAACTCGCTGAATTGCAAGCCTGAAATAATAAACTCATCGTTGTCTGCGTTTGCGAAGATGTACAGCTCATTTCTTTGGTTTTTCATTTCGGCAAAGCATCCCCTTTCACAGTGATTGCGTCTACGCAAGCGTTTACGAATTCCATCAGCCTTGTCTGTCCGTCAGTTTCTATCTCAATAATATCACTTGTATTAGAATCAACGCTATAGATTATTCCTTTGTATATTATGCGCTCAAACACTTCGGAATTATCAATTTTTATCTCATTATCAATATATGTTGGTACATCGTAATACAGCAATTCGTTTCGCCAGTAGGCGTAGTCCTCATCAAAATAAATATCATCCTCGCTTTTACCTCCTTCCCCATACGAAGTGGATGATATTTTGACTAATTCCCCATCGTAAAAATATCCGATAACTTCTGCACCCTCTGCGGAATATCCCTGTAATTCCGCATTTGTCGTGGTGCATTTATTTGAAATTTCGCGAAATACATCCTCAATCCTTCTGTTTTTTTCAATAAATTCTGCGTATGTGTCAGAAACGGCGTCAACCGTGGGAAGCTCCGGCGACGCGGAAACGACACACGACTGCAATAATTCTGCGCTGTACTTAAATACCGCCCACCCTCGTATTTTCCCCCTTGCTTCATATACTCTAAAATACCTTTTGTTGATTTCGTATTCATAAAGAGAATTACCGTCTGACAGCTGATATTCGAGATAGCCGTCACCATATAAATCAATCATTTTGCTTACATCATCGCCCGATTTCAGTCCTGATTTTGTCCGGTACAAATCTGTAAATACAGAAAATTCATAAAGTTTTTGATTTTTATCGAAGGTAAAGCTAAAATACGCTGTTTCAAATGTTTTGTGGTTTCCGCCGTCTAAATTGCTGTCAAAGTCTGTTCCCCAAACAGAAGCTTCCCCACCGTAATCAATGGTACTGAGAGTGTTCCAAACATCATCCCAAGACATATCTATATAAAACGCTGCATTTTCATTGCCTGAAGTTTCATCAATAACTAAAAATGTATTAGCTTCATTCGTCGGTAGCGGGCTTTCAAATGGAAAGGTGGATTGCGTATCACTTATCGGCGGCGAAATAGGGGCTGTTTCATCAGATATTTCATTTCTATAAGTCGCGTTGCATCCGGTTAGTAAGAGCGTTATAAAAAGGGATAACAATATTTTTTTCACAAGCATCTCACCTCACCCGCTACGCGCTTTCTCATATTTTTTCATTTCTCTGATAGGTATTTGATTGCCGCAGTTATTACAGTAGAATTCATCTCAGATGAACTTCACGTTCCCTACCTTGAATCCGCCTTCCCCGCCGGGAGATCTGAAATCGAAATTACGCGCTTCGGGTGATTTTGAATTTACTACTTGCTCTACTTTTTTCAGAACCATTTCCATATGACATTTCGG
>JAITDJ010000137.1 GCA_031282635.1 Clostridiales bacterium | reverse complement strand
GGCAGTTCTGAATCAGGGCGCCGTTATCCGGAATAACAGCCGGTTGTGCAGTGAAATATACTGGAATATACTGAAAGAAGGATATATATGGACGTACCTGTTTCCTGGCTCAAAAGCCTGGTGAATTACAGCGCCGATACCAGGCGTTTTATTGAGGACATTACCATGACCGGCACAAAGGTTGAATCCGTAAAAACCTTCGGTATGGATCTTAATAATATTGTAACAGGCAAAATACTTTCGGTCGAAAAACACAATAATTCCGATCACCTGCTGGTATGCGGGGTGGATGTGGGGGGCAGGGTGATTCAGATTGTCACCGGCGCGGGTAACATATACGCGGGCGCGGTTATCCCTGTCGCGCTGAATGGCGCTGTAATCTCCGGAGGACGTAAAATAAACGCAGGCAAACTTCGCGGGGTAATCTCCGAGGGTATGATGTGTTCCATAGAGGAATTGGGCTATTCACGCCAGGAATACCCTGAAGCGCCGGAGAACGGCATTTATATATTCAATGAGGAAGCCGCCGCCGCGTACCCCCCGGGTTATGACGCGCGCGAAGCGCTGGCCCTGGCGGACGAGGCCATAGAGTTTGAGATAACATCCAACAGGCCGGACTGCTATTCGGTTTTGGGTATTGCCCGTGAAGCCGCCGCCGCATACAACCTGCCGTTTAAGCTCACTGAAGTGGCTGTAAGGGAAGAAGCGGAAGGCGATATTCATTCGATGATCTCAGTATCCATAGAGAATCCGGAACTATGCCCGCGTTATATCGCCCGCGTGGTTACGGACGTTAAAATCGGCCTGTCGCCTTTGTGGATGCGGCGGAGGCTTATTGCCGCGGGTTTGCGGCCTATTAACAATATCGTGGATATTACCAATTATGTGATGCTGGAATACGGCCAGCCCATGCACGCCTTTGATATAGACAATATCGCCGGAAGGCATATCATTGTGCGAAACGCGCGGGAAAATGAAACGTTCACAACGCTGGACGGCGTCACCCGCCGGTTGGATTCATCTATGCTGGTAATAGCCGATCCGCAGAAGGCCGTCGCCATAGCCGGGGTTATGGGCGGAGAAAATTCCATGGTTACGGAAGACGCTTCCGCAATCCTGTTTGAGTCCGCTAATTTCAATGGAACCAACGTCAGGCTTACGTCAAAAAAACTGGGTCTGCGCACAGACGCTTCAAGCAAATATGAGAAAGGGCTTGATCCTAACCTGGCATATGACGCGGTTAACAGGGCTGTTTCGCTGGTTGAAGAACTGGGCTGCGGAAAGGTCGTTAAGGGTATGGACGATTGTTACCCGTATCCGGTTGAAAAATGGACTGTCTCGTATTCGCCGAAACGAGTTAACGCTTTACTGGGCGCCAATATTTCCTCAGACGATATGCGAGGTTATCTGTCGCGCGTTGATGTGAGGGCATGGCGCGCCGATGAGGACGATATGGTTTGGTTCGCTGAGATACCCACATTCAGGCCGGATATTATGTGTGAAGCGGATATCGCAGAGGAAGTGGCAAGACTGTACGGATATGAACGCATTGCACCCACAATAGCCTCCGGTTCGCCGTCAATAGGCAAAAAAACACGGAAACAGCGCATGGAAGATCTATTAAAAGAATTGATGATCGCTGAAGGCTATGACGAAGCTATGACATATTCTTATGAAGGCCCCAAGGTCTTTGATAAACTGAAAATGGATCATAATGATAAACTTCGGAACGCGCTGAGGATCATCAACCCATTAGGCGAAGATTACAGTATAATGCGCACCACAACCGTTAACAGCATGCTGAACAGCCTTTCAACCAACTATAGCAGACGTAATAAATCGGTCAGGCTGTATGAAATGGCTAAGGTGTATTGGCCGTACGCCGCGGGTGAACTGCCCGAAGAGATGGATACGCTGACGCTGGGGGCCTATGGGGAAATGGATTTCTACGCGCTGAAAGGCGTAATTGAGCGTATAATGGTGATGTTAGGCGCTTCAGCCGAATATGAATCCAAAAAAGACCTGGGCTATATGCATCCCGGGCGGACAGCCGAAATTATAACCGGCGGAACTGCCGCGGGTTTACTGGGTGAGGTTCATCCCGACATTACCGCTAATTATGAGATAAACGAGCGCGTATATTACGCCGTGCTCTTCCTCAAGCCGCTGTTTGAACAGGCTGTTTTGGATCGGGTTTACAAGCCGCTGCCAAAATTTCCGGGTATTCAGCGCGACATTGCCATGAAAGTTAGAGATGAGACGCCCGTAAGCGGCATTGAGGCCGCAATCCGCGAAAAAGCCGGCGCGATTCTGGAATCCGTCGAACTGTTCGACGTATATAAGGGTTCTCAGATAGAATCGGGTTATAAATCGGTCGCTTATTCGATAAACTTCCGCTGTGACGAACACACATTGACGGACGGAGAGGTTTCGGAGGTTATGAAACAGATTCTCGCGAACCTGGAGAGCAAAGTCGGCGCGCAATTAAGGGACAGATAACGATTTCACCCAATCGGCGAAATATGCGTCCGCTATTGTAACTCCACTGTAGTTCAGATGCGCGTCGTCGCGGAAGTGTTTATTCTCAAACAGATTCTTTGCCTGGTTCTCTGTGTTGAAATCCAGGTAAGGGATCTTATTTTTTTGCGCGAACGCACTTACGGCTGAATGCACGGCGTCGTAACGCCGCATTTTTTCTATGGAAACAGGGGCGACCGGCGCGGTGACGAACAATAGGCGGATGTCATTTGACCGGCAGACGCCGATTATTTTTTCGAGATAACCCTGCTGGACGTTCGAGAATTTCCATTTTTGTCCGTCAAATTTGGAATATTGGTTCTGCGCGCCGAATTTACTCTCCGGTATAACATAGTCACAGTACATGAAGCCGCGGTAGTCGTAGCGCTCTTCGCCAATGGGCGTTTCCGCCTTCCGCTTTAAGCCGAAGCGGCTTTCAATATAATCCGTCAGCCGGCTGTTTTCATATGTTAAAAAATCTTGCTGATACCGGATAAACGGGAATGCATATTTTATTTTCTCGTTCCACGGAAATATTTCTTTAATATAAGCTCTCTTTAAATCTTCATTGTCGAACGCCTGAAACAGCGTATCCGCCTGCTTTATCTCGAAATCGCGGTTCAGTACGTCCCAATATAATTCCATAACAACCACAGACGGCGACTGCGTCGCGAGGGCCTCCTTTAAGGTGAAGTAACTGGAATCGGGATGCTGCAAGGGCATGCCGAACTGAAAGCTTTCCGTACCCAACGCTCTATCAATAAGCGCCGGGGAAAACGTACAGTAGGAGTGCGACGAGCCGATAAAGAGCATATCCAGGCTGTTTTTTTCTAATGCGTAAAAATCCGCCGCGCGCTGACGGTTCCAGGCGTTGATATGGTTTTTTGAGGCCGCGTCCATGTATTGGGCGGATAAAAATATCAGTACGGGAATCACAATCGCCGTGAAGAAAAGAGCTTTCATCAAGCACCTCTAAAACTGAAAGTAGATAAACTGCCCGCCGCTGTAAAACTTGCTTAACGCCATAATCAGGATGAATAAAAAAGAGAATAATAAAATCGAAAAGAAGGCGGGAAAGCGCGAACACTTCCCGATAACGCTCTCATCGCCGGCGAATAAATCCAACGAGGCCACAATGACGATAAGCGCAATATTTATTAGAACGTCCAGCGGCGTAATGCCCATGCCCGACAGAATTTCATACAGATACGCCGGTTCGTTCCAGCGTTTGACGCCGCTTCCGATGTGAAAAAGAATAAACAGCGCGTCGTTTATGCTTTCCGCCCGGAAGAAAATCCAGGCCAGGCAGACTAATAAAAAGGTGAAACAGATATGAAACAGATTTCTTTTCCGGGGCTTAAAGACGCATGAACCCTCGACTGCCTGAAACATTCCATGCAGCCCGCCCCACAACACAAATGTCCAGTTTGCGCCGTGCCATAACCCGCTGGCCAGGAATGTAAGCCAAATGTTCAGACAATAACGCGGCTTGGAAACGCGGCTGCCGCCTAATGGTATATAAATATAATCCTTCAGCCAGGACGACAGGGTTATATGCCAGCGCCTCCAAAATTCCCGGATACTCCCCGAAAGATAGGGCTGGCGGAAATTCTGCGTCAATTCAATACCCAGCAATTTGGCACTGCCCACCGCGATGTCCGAATACCCGCTGAAATCACAGTAGATCTGAAACGCGAAAAACAGAGTGGCTATAATGGAAGGCAGCCCGGTATATGACGCCGGCGAAGCGTAAACGACATTCACGCAGTCGGCCAGTCTGTCGGCCACGACGGTCTTTTTAAAGAATCCCAGTATTAAATATCCTAAACCTTCGGATACATAACGAACTTTTGGCTTGCCGCCGGAAAACAGCTGGCTCATCAGATCGCCCGCGCGTTCAATGGGACCGGCGACAAGTTGGGGGAAAAACGTAATGAACAGCAGGGTTTTAAAGTAGTTCCGCTGCGGAGGCAATTTGCCGCGATACACATCTATTGTATACGCCGCCGCCTGAAAAGTATAGAATGAAATGCCCATAGGCAAAATCACGCTGTACTCAGGTATGCGAACATCAATATTAACCATGCGGAACACCGCGCGCAGGGAATCGGAGAAAAAGCCCAGATATTTGAAAAAAAATAACAGGCTGAAATTTACAGCCATAGAAATTATTAATATGAGCCTGGGTTTTGACATTTTATGCATGAATAACGCTGAAATGTAATTTACCCATACCGTAAACGCCAGCAGCAAAACAAGCTCGGGCCGCCATGCCATATAAAATCCGCAGCTCGCCAGCAACAGAGGTATCCATCGGATCTTGACGGGCATAAGGAAATATACAAGAACTGTCGCCGGCAGAAAGAACAGGTAAATGACAGAATTGAACAGCATTGCTGACACGGCCTTTCCGGAATATTTACTATAGACTACAGTACGGGAGTTTCACCAGCCGCCATTGTTATAGCAATAATCTCATGCAAAGAGTTACTGATAACAGACGAGCAGTCAATGGTTTCACCCAGTAATAACTCAGCCTCAGCTGCATTATCTCGTTCAAGGCTTTCAATTATCCGCTCGCCGTTTTCGTGGAGTTTTGTATGAATATGTTCAATCTCAGCCCATATAGGTTTAATAAGTTCATTTTGCGGATGCAGCGCGTAATAATAACGACCAAACCCGCATCGGTGAGAGTCGGTCTGTACGGGTATAATAGTTCTGGTATTTACCATTTTATTAACTGTATCTATCCAGCTTTTATGAGCTTTAATGGCGGCGTCCAGTATGCCTGTGAAATCCTTATTCGTGATTTTATACTCTTCACAATTGAGCATCTCAGAGATAATTGGCTTACTTTCATCCATTAGCTTCTGCACGCCAGCAAAATTCTCACTTACATCGTTTAAATTTCGACATATAATAACAAGATCGTCAGAAATCTCGGAAACCTCGTCAGTAACATTCTTAGAGTTCTTCACCAGCTGATCCATACTCGCCATATTAGCGGCAAACTCTTCCGCAATTGCGCTCAAACCTACAATATGGCCGGAAATATTTTGTGTGTTTTCGGACGTTATTTCGCT
>JAITDJ010000136.1 GCA_031282635.1 Clostridiales bacterium | reverse complement strand
CGTTACTCAGACGTTCCATTTCTGATTTGACTCGCTCATAGTGCGCCAACACATCAGAAATACCGCCGCCGTATTTTTTTTTCAGTCTATAGAGCAAATCAAGCCGTTCTTCTACTTCCTCCAGCGCGTTGGGGTCGTCACGCAGATTCTCGGTATACAGCGATAAATCCTTTATCAAGTCCGAAAGCAACTCCTGAATCTCCGCCAATTGATCAGACATTTCCGCGCAGCGCGGATCCGAAACCCCGGCTTCCCGCAGCAGCCCAATGCTCGCGGCAATCAGCGGCGCCGCGGCGCTATCGTCGCCTGAAAGCCGCGTCAGCGTTTCACGGGTATTTTTAGATATGCGCCCGACGGACGACAGCAGAGCTTTTCGTGCGTTAAGCGCGTCCTCTTCATTCGGCCGTATATTCGCCTCGTTGATCTCATCGAACTGATATTGCAGGAGTTCCATACGCCCCGCGCGATCTCTTCCATTGCCCTCTATTGTTTTAATTGAACGAATAATTTCCCTGTACTGATTTAATGATTCCGTCAATTCGGCTTTATCGGCTTCAATGTCGCAGAATTGATCCAGCAGCCTGATGTGCGCGGCCGGGTTAAGCAGCGACTGATGCTCGCGCTGCCCGTGTACATCCACCAGAAGCGCCGACATATCGCGCAGCATGCCCACAGACACGCTGTGCCCGTTAACGCGGCAGACGGAACGGCCCTGCTCGCTTAACGTACGCGAAATGAATATGGCGCCTTCCTCGTCGGGTTCCAGACCCATAGCGGCGGCCGCTTCGCGGTTCGCCCGATTAACGACCGCGGCCAACCCCTCGACATACGCCGTTTGTGCCCCGTTTCGCACAAAATCCTTATCGGGCCTGGCGCCCAGCAGAAACAGTATGGCGCCAATTAAGATGGACTTACCCGCGCCGGTTTCGCCGGAGAGGATATTTAAACCCTCGCGAAAGGTTATATCCGCTTCCTCAATTAAGGCCACATTTTTTATACGCAGTTGATTCAGCATGAACATCACCGTCCGTTACTCATCCGCAGATTTAAATATTCAATTGGGGTCGTTCATCAGACTTTCAGCGTCAAACAAAGCTTCTCTTTTTTATGGTGAATTGAGGATAACACCTAATCAAAAGAATAAGCATATACTATATCAGGGGCAGGGGTTAAATACTGTTAAAACAGAGAATAAGGAGGAATTTCTGTGGACAATCGCGGATGCGATATTAGCGTTTCAATATCTGCGGAAAAGCAAGAAATTAAAGAAGCGTTTCAATTCACGCGTTCAGAAAAAGAAACGTTAGAAACTTTGCCAGATGAAAATCCTCAACCCAGAGCGACTGCTACTTGGGCTGACCTGACCATTGCCGCCAATACTCGCTTATATTTAACAAACAGTAACCAAATGAGCGGTTGGTTTAAAACCTGCTCAATGTGTTATGTTTCAATTTCCTTCCGTTTCAATGGAACATACAGAACTTTTTCGCGTGGATTCCTTAAATTGGTATACGGAGACCAATATATCGTAACAGTCGGAGATACTAGTTACGCGCTCGGTTGTGAGGGTTGCCAAATGCAAATAACCCCCGGCGGGGTCGATTATGAAGATGGCGGCTTTATTCCTTGGGTCTTAAATCCAAGTTCTTCTTCCATGCCCCTAACAAATATTTCTCTGACATACACGCCGACTTAGAACCCCGTTTGGCATACCTGGATTGACGGATTCCTGAACGCGTTTTTGTTACGGGAGGAAGAACCGATGACGCCTAATAGGCCGCGTTACACCAGAACGCGTATGAAAATCAACAGCCGTCGGTCAAAAATTCTTATTAGCAACCAATTAAGGCTTATACCGCAAATTGAACCCCCACCCCCGTAAATCATCAGAAGGCGGGGTTCAGTTATCTACAGAAGGCAAAGAACCCGCTGTAACAGAATTATAGCCATCTGAATTGACCGGAGAAATCTTTTCGCTGCCTGGTAAAACCCTCCCTCGAAGATATCCGTCTGTGTCAACGTACATACCCGGAGCCAAATATACTTCGTGAATATCACTAGACTGAGATGAAGCACTAGTTTGATTCTGTATTATCATTATTGTTATAAGAATGACAGCTAAAATAAAAACTTTTTTGTTAATCAGATCTTTAAATAAACTTTTCTTCATTTTTTTAGTATCCTTTCTAGGACGTGTCTGGAAAATAAATATTACACAAACTAGCAAAGTGTGCTATATTATACCAAAAACGCAATAAGGGGATATTATGGTACATAGACACGAAATCCCAGATAAAAAATGGGAACGCATCAAAGACCTGCTTCCGCCTGAAAATACAGGAATATAAGGAGCGATATGTCGTTGAATGCTTCTTTAACCTGATCAAACAGTTCCGTCGCGTTGCTACTCGCTATGAAAAGTTGTCGAGAAACTTTTTAAGCTTTGCTCTTTTAGCATCCTCTATGATTTTGTTAAGATAGCGCATAATGCGCGATTTTCCAGACACGCCCTAGTAAAGTATATATTAACGTGAATCATTTTGTCAAGAAATCAATCTTTTGATCTCAGGAGAAACGCACCCAGTAATTTCCATGCAGGAGCGACTGCCGAAGTAAAAGTTAAGTAGACATAAGTAAGAAAATAATGTATAACCTTGGAAGAATAATCCTGCCGTCAAAATACAGAAGGCAAGGAACAAACCAAGGGGTTTACATATATATGGCAAAAATACAAAGGCCAATAATTCTAATCAGGGATGCTTTCAAGAAATTAAATTTTGACCCGGAGAAAAAGCGCGTCCCCAAACGTGCGCTGCTGAGATTCATAAGCTTTGTAGAGGATCTTGACGACCCAAGATTGCAAAGCATAACCTCATACCCGCTGACGGATATACTGTTCATTGCGTTCCTTGCGATTTTGGCTGGCTGCTCCAACTGGGTGGACATAGGCATATTCGCGGATCTAAAAAAAGGTATCTCAAAAAGTTCCTGAAGGGCTATAAAAAGGCGCCTTCCCACGACACATTCAGGAGAGTGTTCGGCCTTATAGACCCAGTGAGGTTTTCGGAGGCGGTGTCGGCTTTCCTGGTCGAGAACCTATGGGCCATGAAGGACATATTAGGCATAGAGACCGCTGGCTACCGGCTGATCAGCGTCGACGGGAAAGAGGCAAATGGCACCGGGCGCAAATGCGGCGGCGAAGACGGCGGGGGCATCCCGAACCTACAAACGCTGAACATCTACGATGTGACCAACGCCGTAAGCCTGCTCAGTGTGCCCATAAGCGAAAAGACAAACGAGATACCGGCGGCGCAGAAATACCTTGCCGAAATGCAGCTTAAAGGCTGTATCATCACGTTTGACGCCATGAACACACAAAAAAACACAGTCAAAGTGATAACAAAAAACGGCGGCGAGTACGCCGGCGGCCTGAAAGGCAGCCATGAGCTGTTCCACGAGGAAGTGAAGCTATATTTTGACAAAGAGACCTTGGCAAACATACGCAAAGGAAAAAAGAACTACTATACATACACAGAAAAAGCGCACAACCGTTTAGAAAAGCGCACATTCTACCTGTCCGCCGATATTGGTTGGTTCGAAGACAGGGGGCTATGGGCCGGCCTTCGCGCCTTCATATGCTACGACAAAACCACGGAAGATTTGGCGACCGGGAAAAAGACCAGCGAGCGCTGGTTCTACATAGCGTCTCTGACAGACGTCGAGCTGTGCGCCGACGCCATACGTGGGCATTGGGGGGTCGAAAGCCTCCATTGGCACCTGGACAGCAATTTTTCCGAGGACGACAATACGACTTTTGCCAAAAACGCGTTCCATAATCTGAGCAGTCTCAACAAAATAGCGCTGTCGTTATACAAATTGATGCAGCCGACACATAAAGGCTACAGCGTCCGCTCGCTCCGCCAAGCCTTTAGGCTGGACTGCGAAAAAATGTTTTCTGATCTTCTCACGCTTTTAGACGAAGATCTTTTGAGGGAGGCCGTGGAGGGCAGCAGCAAAATGAAAAATTACTTAAAATAGACAAACATATGTTTTTTGATCGGCCATTTCTGCCAAGGGGGG
>JAITDJ010000105.1 GCA_031282635.1 Clostridiales bacterium | reverse complement strand
AAATATGGATGATGAGTTGGAAAATTATCGGGCTAAAATAGCGTCCGGTAATTATCCGGAGTTCGTAGCGGAGAAATTGAGCCAGGAATTGAGGCGGCTGGCGCATGCGGGCAATTTCTCGGCGGAATCAGCTGTGCTGCGCGATTATATCGAGCGCGTGCTGGAACTGCCCTGGAATAACAAGACCAAAGAGAACAGCAGTCTGACGCACGCGGAAGAAATTTTGGAGAAGGATCACTATGGGATTGCTAAGGTTAAAGAGCGTATTGTGGAATTTCTGGCCGTGCGTCAGAACTCGTCGGATTTGGACGCGCCAATTATCTGCCTTGCGGGCCCTCCGGGCGTCGGCAAAACATCTATAGCTAAATCCATCGCGAGAGCGCTTAACCGAAAATACGTACGTATGTCTTTGGGCGGCGTACGTGATGAGTCTGAAATACGCGGCCACCGAAAAACATACGTGGGGGCCATGCCCGGCCGCCTGATTGAGGCCATACGCCAGGCCGGCGCGCTGAATCCGCTGATCCTGATGGATGAGATTGACAAGATGAGCAGTGATTTCAGAGGCAATCCGGCCTCCGCGTTATTAGAAGCGCTGGATGCCGAGCAAAACAATACTTTCAGGGATCATTATCTGGAACTGCCGTTTGATCTGTCTGACGCGCTGTTTATATGCACGGCCAATCAAGTGGAAAATGTGCCTCAGCCGCTGATGGATCGCTTGGAGATAATACAACTGGCCAGTTATACGGAAGATGAAAAGCTGCATATCGCGCTGGATTTTTTAGTTCCCAAACAATTAAAGAAGCATGGTCTGAAAAAAAGTCAGATCCGCTTCCAGAATGAGGCGATAAACCATATTATACGTTTTTACACGCGCGAAGCCGGCGTACGCCAGCTAGAACGCATGATAGCGACGATCTGCCGTAAAGCGGTAAAGACGTTATTAATAGAAGAACGTAAATCAGTAAATGTAACCGCTGATAATTTAGAAACCCATTTAGGTAAAAAAAAGTTTCGTTCGCAAATAAAGAACGGACAGCCGGAAGTGGGCGTATGCCGTGGATTGGCATGGACATCCGTTGGAGGAGATACATTATCCATTGAAGTGAATACTATGAAGGGAACCGGTAAATTCAAACTGACCGGCAATATCGGTAAGGTAATGGAAGAATCCGCGCTTGCGGCCATTAGTTATATCCGAGCCCAACACGAGCAGCTTTCCATACGTAAGGGTTTTTATAAAGACACGGATATTCATATCCATATTCCAGAAGGCGCGACGCCAAAAGACGGGCCGTCCGCAGGCATAACCATGGCGACGGCAATGGTATCGGCGCTGACGGATACGCCTGTAAGCAACCAGGTTGCAATGACCGGCGAAATTACCATACGCGGCCGCGTACTGCCCATAGGCGGGCTGAAGGAAAAAATCCTGGCCGCGAAAAGCGCGGGTATTCAAAAGGTATTACTGCCATGGGATAATGAAAGCGATCTATCGGAGATAAATCAGGAAATAAAAGACGGTATGGATTTAGTATTGGTTAAGACAATGGACGATGTGCTGAATCAGTCGCTGGAACACGTTAACAAATGAGGGTCTGTTAATGGATGTGAATTATGCGGAGCTCGCGGCTACTGCCGTAAAACCGGAGCAGTACCCGGCGTCGGGGTTGCCTGAGTTTGCGTTTATCGGCAAGTCAAACGTAGGCAAATCATCACTGTTAAACGCGCTGGCAGGGCGCAAAGCCTTGGCGCGGATTAGCGGATCGCCTGGCAAGACGCGGGCGATAAATTTTTTTAATATTGATAATATCTGCCTGTTTGTAGATTTGCCCGGATACGGGTATGCCAAAGTTTCCCGGAAAGAATCGGAGAAATGGGGTATAATGGCGGATCGGTACTTATTGAACCGCAAGCAGTTAATTGCCGTGTTTATGCTGCTGGATATACGCCACGACCCATCGGCGCTGGATCGCCAGATGCTGGAGTGGTTGGAGCATTATTGTTTTGAAGTGATTACCGTCGCGACCAAAATCGATAAAATAAAGCGCAGCGCCATTCCCACCCGCCTGAAGCGGTTACGCGCGTCCGCGCGGGTAAGCGACATTTTGGCGTTTTCCAGCGAAACCAGGGACGGGCGAGAGAAAATTTGGGACATTATTTTAAATAAAATTCAAAAACCGCAAGACCAAGAATAATATATTACGTATTTATATTATGGGGCGTCTCTAAAAATGAAATATAACTGAAACATAATCGTAATGATTAAATAATGACATATATCTCTCTAATATGTTACAATACGGTAAAGAGGTATGGAATGTGTAAGGAACTGCTTGGGTTAGGCGTTCGATGTTGGCTGACCTCCCTTTTCATTTGTACTTAAAGGAGGTATATAATGAATTTACGACCTTCAGATATAACTATTGCGCTTGAAAGGCTAAATTTTGACGATGAAACTCTGCTTTGCATGCATCAGACTCTGCTGACTCAAATAGCGGAAAAAGAAAAGCAATTGATTAAATCCCGCTGCTCTAATAAGAATAATTATTTGCACTACACCATATCTAGGTTGGCCTATGGATTTGCCAAGGAAGAATATGAATCTGTTCTGTATGAAATGAGATTGAGAGGGTTAACTGCCTAACCATCCAACCCTTTTTCGCAACGTTTTTCCTCAGGAAAGGAAAAAGCCCCGTATGGGTAAAACCGTACAGGGGCTTTTTCATAGGCAGTCAGTTTGCTGTGCGCCCCGCTTATTCCAAGCTTCTTTTACATATCCCGACCCGTGGCAGTGCGGGCATTCCTTCATCAGAATACGACCCAGGCTTTCACGTGTTTTTTTGCGTGTCAGCTGCATCAAGCCCAGTTCCGTTATGCCGATGATATTTGTTTTAATGCGGTCACGGGCGATAACATCCGATAAAAATCCGTATAGTTTATGAGTATCTTCTCGGTGAGCCATATTGATAAAGTCAATAATAATCATGCCGGACAGGTTGCGCAGACGTATTTGCGCCGCCGCCTCAGCAGCGGCTTCCAGATTGGTCTTTAGAATGGATTCCCTGTGGCTTTTCTGGCCTGTAAACTTACCCGTGTTTACGTCTATTATAATACATGCTTCCGTCTGCTCTATTATCAAAACCCCTCCGCAGTTCAGCCAAATCTTTTTATCCAGAGCCCGGTCAATCTGGCGTTCTATTTCGGAATCAAACAACGGAGATTTATCTGTATGTAACCGGACGCGAGCGCCTGGCAGACATTTCGCGGCTTCCTGTACGGTCGACGGCAGTATTGACGGCTCACCGACAATTATCTCATCTATGTTTTCACTCAAGAAATCATGAAGCAGACTGTTCTCCTGATATATCAAAACAGGGGGTTTTTGATAATATCCCTTATCTATTATGTTTCTGTACAGACTGATCTGCCTGTTCATGTCCTCCATAAT
>JAITDJ010000074.1 GCA_031282635.1 Clostridiales bacterium | reverse complement strand
TCTATACTGAAAAGTCGCTGCGAAATCGTCTGCGTAGATGACGAGGCCGCATTCTCCGCGACATTGCTTTTTAAATACGATATCGAACCATTGGGCCAAAGCATAGTGCATGTAAATATTCGCGATTATCGGTGAAGCGAGGTTCCCCTGCTCTGTCCCTTTTGCGGATGCGTGCCGCTTTCCATCTTCTACGACACCAGCCGTTAATGATTTCTTGATGAGCCATAGGATGTTCGGGTCGGATATTCTAAAGCGTATAAGTTCAAGAATGCGCTCATATTCTATATTATTAAAATATCCGCAGATGTCGGCATCGACAATGTAGCACGGATTTTCATGGCAAAGAACTGGCCCTAACTCAGCCAGCATACCAAAAGATTTAGTAAGCGATAAAAAACGAAATAAAAATAGAGCGCCCCACGCTAGCGAGACGGAAGGATATTACAAAGACTGTGGGCAGCTAATAGCGAGACTAATGAATCAAGTGAAATTAGCAGACGAAATAAGCAAACGCCTATTATACAGCCAAGGATAAGTAAGTGACTCAGAACCCGCAAGATTCTCTAAGATCAAAGGCAAAGTCCGTTTTCTTTTCAACTTAACAGAAATACCGGCTTCCGATAAAGTAATTTCGCCGGCATTCAAGATAAATTTATTGAAGATTGTCTTAGCTTCATAATGGCTGTAGCCATCAATGTTTTGAGCAAACAGACGATAAAGGTTATGAGCAAGAATGGTCATGACTAAATCGAAATCAACTTTAACCACGATGCCCGAACAATTACGGTTCAAATGGAAAAAATGAATTTGCTCAGAGATATCTTTTTCCACCAGCCAGCGTTTGGCATATTTACGAACCAAATCCTCTAGTGAAATATTAAAATCGTTTGTAATCATTACAGCAGGTTTTATTTTACCGGTTCCTTTAATAAATATTTGCCGGACTTCACCATCGTAACCTTTAAGGGCTGTTCTATCTTCATAAACGGTTACAAACCGCCCCTTACCATTAGCCCTCATAATACGGATCTTTTTCCAGCTTGAATCTGATATACCAGCGACTTTTTCCTCCAATTTTTTGCTCATTCGCTGTATAGTAATAAATTTTAAACCTTGTTTGTTAAGCTTATCCAAATTTTGGTATGTGGTGAATCTACTGTCAAAAACAAGATATTTCAAGTTAGAAGACACTTTGGGGTCGTTGTGATAAAAATCCAGGAACTCCAGAATCACGTCGCGTTCATTTTTATTTCTTATTGTAGTATCGCTATAGCATAGCAAACCCGAATCGGGATCGTGAGCAAGAACAGCTTGCAGGGACGCCAGCGCTTTAGTACGTTTTCCTGACCAATTGTTCTCAAAAGGATCGTCGTCACCCCAGTAAGGAATTGTAGTAAAATCCAGGTTTACGGTATCTGACAGCAGCCCGTTGTCATTCCACAATATACGAAGGCTGCGCAAGAAAGAAAGGTTCATTTGTCTTGTAACAGAGCTGGAATAGGAGCTAAACCAAGCTGTTTTTGGAAGCACGTTTAAACCGGCGAAAAGGCCCATGCCTCGATCCATACACCACGCGTCGTCCATACTGTAACGCTCTATATCGGATAGTTTTAACGCAAGATATGATAAAATTGATGGCAGACGATCGATTACTGACGTTTTCGGATAATCAGAATCCTCAATAAGCTGGTCAATCCCGTAGTTCCTAATAATAGGTAAAAACAGCAGTAAACCGGCCAATTGCGACGAAAACTTTTCAGGTCCTTTCTCAGTGTCAAAGCTAAACAGTTCACTTTTAAGTGCTGAACAGACTTCGGTTTTATCTTGAAGCTTGATATTATTACGCACAGCGTTTTCACGGCGTGGCAGCCTTGCGAATCCTTCTGCCGCCAGCAGGTCTGTTATGTATCTTTCAGAAATACTTATGCTTTGAGCATCCAGTGCGGCTTTGATCTCCGGAACGCTTAAATATTGCTTTCGATATGCGACCACTAACCTGTTAATCTCTCCCCCATGGTCGATTTTTGGGCGTCCCATTTTAGGATCTTTGAAAAAAGGGTCATAACCGGCAGAAAGCTTTTCTTTGAAATCGCGGATAAGCGAATAGACAGTGGCAATAGCATAGCCTGTCTCCGAAGCAACCTGCCCGGCAGTTAAACCATCAATATAATATCTCCGTAAGGCCAGATATTGTTTTTGCAAAGGATTCGTTGTTATAAAGTAAGCGGCAGGGTCGAATTTAGGGTTTATTTTTTCCATGAAAAGAGTATATCACAAAAGCCATCTTTATACAACAAAATTTTTTATTTTTTTAAATGTGATATTATCAACGCTTTTTTTGCTATCTATTTCCTGGCTATATAATTTTAACTTTCTTAATATACCCTAAATACCACTTATTGCCGCCCTAGATAATCATTCGGAGTTGTATTTTTCGACTCTTAAATTTTATTGATTTTATCAACTTTTTTCATTTCTGCAACCTGTGATTTTCACTTTTTATTTAGGGTAAGTATTAAGCCATGAAAATCCGTGTCAAAGTAAACAGTTTCGAAGCTCAATCACATTCAAGCCTACCACCTAGCTGTCAACGCTTAAATCAACACGTTGCCGGGAGGACTCCATGACTCGCTACCAGTGGAATGGCTATTCCTTGCTGGGCGGGGTTTCCACCCGCTAATACAGATAACCTATGCTCGGACGCTCCACAGCTCTGTCCTCCGCTTTTCGTTTCCCGCCGGAATTCCTCCACCCAGTTGTGTAGTGTAAATTTGTTGATTTATCGTTCCTCACTCCACACTGACAACGATTTACCGCTTTGCAGATATTCTGCCGCTGCTTTTATCCGCTCCGCTTTCGGCGTTACCTCTGCTCGTTGCTGCATTAAAATACCCCCTCGGTTTTGTTGAGTTTATTTTCTCACATCTTCCTGGGGGAGTACATGTACCACCTGGTTTACCACTTACAAGGAAAGTAATAACTGATGGCTTTAACAATCAAATGACGGGGTAACGCCCTGAAGGGCTGTCTCGAAAGAACTTCGCGGGGCGCAGATAAAAATAATGTCAGAAGTGTCCTAGATAACGGCATTAAATATGGATTTATTTTCCTGATTCTGTGTATTTTGATGTTTCAGATGAAATGCAGATTAGATACCAGGTAAATTATTGTTGCGGCGTCAAAGATATGTTACGATATCTTTGGAGTGAATCGCTTTTTGTTTTGAGCGCAGCTATTCAATACAGATATAAACCGGAGAGGATGTCTTTGATAACCATTGAGGAAGCTGAAGAAATACTGGACGAAATCGCGAACAGCCTGCCCGCGGCGTTTTATAAATATCTGAACGCGGGGATAATTCTGCGGCCTGAAACTAAAATCCATCCGGAGGCCAGAGCGGATGATTTGTTCATCTTGGGCGAATACCGCCGCGACTGCTTAGGCAGATATATCGTTATTTTTTACGGCTCGTTTATACGTGTATACGGGGGTCTCGACCGGCGGAAAGCCGCGGTAAAACTGCGTGAAATATTGCTGCACGAATTTACTCACCACCTTGAAGCCCTGGCCGGCGTACGCGATCTGGAGATAAAAGACGCGCTGGATATGGCGCGGTACTGCCTCAAGGGCAATTCTTCATAGGCGCTGTAATATTCGCGGAGCGCGGCGCCTGTCTTAAAACCGTTCATATCGTATATTCAGGCTGCGGCTGCGCGCTGGCAAGATTCAGTTTTTCGAGAATATCGCGTCGCATTGCCATAAACTCCACGCCTCCGCGATGACGCGGATGAGGAATGGCCACGTTCAGTACGTCGTTGATTCTCCCCGGGCGCGGCGTCATTATCACAATTCTATCCGAAAGATATATCGCCTCGTCCACGTCGTGCGTGACGAGTATCATCGTCGCGCCGCTCTCGCCTTTGAGTTCGAGTAGTTTATCCTGAATGTCGGCGCGGGTAAAACTGTCAAGTGCGCCCATAGGCTCGTCAAGGAGCAGTATTTCAGGGTTATTTATAAGAGCGCGGGCTATCGCCACTCTCTGCGCCATACCGCCGCTGATTTGGTGCGGATATGATTTCTCAAACCCATCAAGACCGATTAGACCGATGTATTTTACAACATCCGCTTTGTTCTTTTGATACAGTCCGCGTACTTTCAAACCGTACGCAATATTATCCCGGACTGAAAGCCAGGGAAACAGGCCGCCCTGCTGGACGACATAACCGCGGTTGGTGTCTGTGCCGCAGATTTCCTTGCCGTCAAGCAGGAGTTTTCCCGACTGCGGTTCGTCCAAACCCGCGATCAGTCTTAACAGGGTAGTCTTGCCGCAGCCGGAGCTGCCGATAAATGTCAGAAATTCTCCGCGCCGCACCGAAAGGCTTATGTCGTGCAAAGCCTCGACGACATTTTCCTTGTCGTCGGAATATATACGGTTCACGCCGGCAATTTCAAGAACAATGTCAGACATATTATTTCACCAGGCCTTTCTGCCAGCGCAGCGCGCGGTTTTGCACTATGCCGATTATATACAGTATTATTGAGAACAGCGCCGCCATAATGATTATCGCGGCGAACACTTTGTAATACGCCGACCATACGCGTGAAAGCTGTATGTAGTACCCCAGGCCGCCAGGCTGCCCCATCATCTCGCTCATGACGAGCGTTGTGAACATAAAGCCGTTTGCCATACTGATACCGCCGAATATCTGCGGAAGCGCATGGGGGATAGCCACGCGGAACACAAGCTGCGCCGTGTTCGCACCCAGGGTTTTGGCAACCTCAAAATGCACTTTCGCGGTTGACTGTACTCCTTGAGCCGTGAACGACGCAATCGGGAACCAGGCGCACATAGTCATCAGAAACACCGCCGCCGTAAACGGCGTAGGCGCGAGAGTCAGCGCAAAGGGCATCCAAGCCACAGCCGGGATTACCCCCGTGATTTTAAGCACAGGCGACACCCAGTAATACACTCTGGGGAACCAGCCGATAAGTATTCCCGTACCGACGCCGAAGGTTACGCCCGCCGTAAATCCCGCGGCGTACAGCTTCAGTGAATACAGCGTATTTTCTAATACGAACGCCGGCTCGTTCAGGAAGGTTTCAAGTATTGCGGCGGGACCGGGAAAAAATGGCTGAGGTAACAGCAGATACTTCGTGCCGAGAATATCCCAGAGCGCAAGCGCGACGCCGAGCGCGAACCTGAACGGCGCGCGTTTGACGTAATTTACACGCCGCTCCTCCGAAAAATACGCGAACACGGCAAGGCCGAGATATAATATAATTATGCCCGCGGCGGCGTACCTGTACAGTATGTTAAAGTCAAGCGTACCGCCGAAATATTCATACCGGTTGATTTTTACAGCCGCCGCCTGAGGGACGGCGGCATTGACGATTATCGCTGAAACGAAACCGGCGATCGTTAGCGCCACGCTCAAAACAAATCGCAGAGCGGAAAGATTTTTATATTTCATTACTAAACTCCGTTCCGAAAGGCGTGAAGGACAAGTACTTAGAGTCCTTCACGCCTTTAAGGTTATTCATTGTCCGAGAGTGAGATCGGCGTTATAATACGCCAGTTTGACAAACTCATCGGGCGTGGTATTGAGATAGCCGATGTCGTAGAGTTGCTGCGCGAAATATTTCACATCGCCGCTCACGTCATAGGCGGATGTGCCATGGTCGCCCAGGTGCGGGATTTGATAATGCTCAAGCAGTTCCGCCGCGATTTCTTTTTTGTCGTCGATTGAGGAATACTTCTTGTCGGCGATAATATTCACCGCTTCGTCGATGTTATTCGCTATCCAGTCTTGCGCGGCGCGGTAAGCGCGGAGGAGCGCGGAAACCTGCTCGGGTTTCTCATTAATCCACTTGTTGGAGGCGTATAGGAAGCAGCAATAATGGTCGGCGAACAGAGCGTCTTCAGCAAGATCGAAGATTACGCGGAATTCGCCGGATTTTTCCTGTATCGACGCAAACGGATCCCAAAGAGCCGCCACGTCAACGTCACCGGAGCGAAGAGCCTCAATCTCAAGGTTTCCCTCTTCAAACGGCAGGAAAGTTACCTCTTTTTTAGCCTGGTCGGCGGAAATGCCCGCTTTTTCGAGCCACACAGCGGCGACTTGATGCGGTGTTCCGCCAACCTCGTCGATGGCGATTTTTTTGCCTCTGAGGTCGGAGGCGGTCTTAATATCGCTGTCGGCTTTGACGAGGAACTTTATGCAGCCCTTGTGCAAACCCTCGACAACGGACACATTTACTCCGTTCTCAATGGATTGAAAAAACTGGAAATCACCGTTGACTACCGGGATTGTGCCGTTGTTCAAGCCGATTTTGCGTGTTTCGGTATCGGCGGCGATAAGTTCAACGTCAAACCCTTCGGCCGCAAAGAAACCCTGCTCGTAAGCTATGTACACAGGAGCGCCGCAGAGCGCGCCGCTCTTGCCCGGGATTTGGATTTTACCGTACTTAAAGTCTGTAACGCTCGTCGGGTCAACCGGCGCCGGATAAGTCACGCCGACAGCCGCAGTGGGCGCTGTTTCCGTCGCCGCAGCCGATTCGTCTGATTCGCCGTCGAGTTTAGCCGGAATTACCGCGCCTTCGTACGTACCCTCAATGAATCCGCGCGTGTCGTCGGATTGCAGAGCCGCGACGAGTTTTTTCACCGCGTCCGCCTTCTCGGCGGAGAGATTGTTCCAATTGACGGCGATAATGTTCGCGTAGGGGCTGTCGCCGCCTTCTGAAAACAGTTTATTGGAAGTCAGCTTTGCTTCGAGAGCCTTGTTCGTGTTGACGATGAAAAAGGCGTAGTCGTCTTTTGTCGGGATAATCTGATCAGAATCAATCTCAATGATCTCAAGGTTATATATATTCTCGGCGATATCCGCTGTCGAAGCCGACAGCGTGTCCGCTGTTTCGGGTTTTAGCCGGATGAAACCGTTTAACTCCAAGATCCGCAGAGCGCGGTACTCGTTTGTGCTGTTGTTAGGGATTGCCACGTTATCTCCCTGCTTAATTTCGGATGTGTCCTTGTACGTATCCGAATAAGCGGTAATCGGCTCGACGTGAATGTCGCCCGCGTTCGAGAGCTTGAAACCATTCGTTTCATTCTCGGAAAGCAGATACGGCTCGTGCTGGAAGAAGTT
>JAITDJ010000048.1 GCA_031282635.1 Clostridiales bacterium | reverse complement strand
CCTACACTGATCTTCTGTAGAAAATTGCTTTACGAATTCATCAAAAGTCATAGGATATTCTCTATTCATGAGAGCTATTGTACATTATTTTTCTAGTTGAGTCAAGTGAATAGCCATTTTTATTTCATTTATTTTTGCTAACATCGTAGCGTCAGTCCTCTGCGTTATAAAGAATAACCTTATTATAGAAAACATCGGAAATTCCGTCAACAGAGATTGAACATAAGAACAGAGGGAATCGAGAAATAAATTCCCGATTCCCTCACCTTAATTAATTCAAAACATGCTTATCAGCTTACAAACGCTTCAGCCTGTCTCTGCGGAATGTGGATTTACCGCGTGTGACGGAAGGCGCATCCGGGTGATAATAATTAAAGTACTGGCTGCCTTCGGTCGCTGTAGAGCCCGGAACAAAATGTCCCTGTACTGTCGTGCCCTTGTATTCATTATCCACAATCAACTCCCCGTAATAGCTGACGCCTGTAACTTTATCGTTTGCTATTTCGTAATGCTCTACTTCGAACAGGTTATCGCCTATCTTTTCCATGACGGCTGCGAATGCTTTTTCAGACGTATTGCCGCTTATAACCGCGTCAAACAAGCTCTTTATTATACTTGTCGGAGGATCCGCCGCCCAGGTGCTGGAGGGTGTAGAGAAATTCTTTGAAATCATGGACGGCACTCCATACAGAGTTCCACTGCCGTCTGACGGCAGCGCGTTAATATAGAAGCTGAACTGGTTAAGGCTAAGCGCGTTTCCGCTGATTTGCAGAGACGAGCTTGAAGCGGCTTCATAAACATGGTTGAAAAAGAGCGCGCTTGCGGGCGCCTTATACGGCGTGGCAGGACGTGTTCCGCCATATTTAGCGGTCAGCGTATTGTTCCTGATCGTCAGGCTGTTATCGAATGTGTGAATAAGGACAGCCTGAACAGCGTTTTGAGTGAATCCGGTCGCTTCTACCTTATTGCCGACTAAGGATACATCTCGAGGCGGATTATTTTTATCGCCGCCGATCCAGATACCTGAAGTAAACCCTGTTGTGCCGGTGATTGTTATATCGCAGTCTTCAATTTCCACTGCGGTTAAGCCCTGACCCGAAGCGCTGCTCACGACCAGCGCGTTGTGGTAACTGCTGGTCGACCAAGCGGTCGGGACTGCTTTGCTTGAATCGTCAATCACGATTTTTAATCCTTCAAGGCGCACATTGTCTATACCTATCTTAAGACCCACATTAAGAGCTTTGTCGGAGTTAGAAATTATTTTAAATGCGTTGCTGTTTTCTCCTGTCCCAATCGCTATGGGCTGTCCTATGCCATTAGCGTCGTCAAAGAAAGCGTCGGTCAATGCCAATGCCTCTGCGGTTCCGCCGCTTATGATACTATCTACTTCATGCGTCAGATCCGCTACGCTGTTAACATCCACCGGCGTTGGCGCAGGGGTAGGGGTAGGCTCGTCCGTTGGCGTAGGGGTAGGGGTAGGCTCGTCCGTAGGGGTCGGCGTAGGCTCACCCGCCGGCGTAGGGGTTGGCGTAAGCTCACCCGCCGGCGTAGGCGTAGGCGTAAGCTCATCGGTTGGCGTTGGCGTGGGGGTTGGCGTAGGCGTTGCGGTCTGCTTCGATGAACCGCCGCTTGAAGGCGGTAACGGCGACGATGATCCGTCGTTTGACGACTCATTCGACGACGTCGAATTTTCCGAGCCTGTCTTTACTTCTAATCCATCGGAGACATCGATGTCTTCAGGCTCTTTTTCAAACTCGACGCCCTCTGACGTTACTGTGGCCGATGTGACGGTTCCCTCGCCGACAACCTTAGCAGGAGCGTTTATTATAAGTTTCTCAATGACCGTGCCGGCGTCAGTCTCGATCTTTGTGTTCGAGCCCTCAACGTTAATTGTACCGACAACTATATCGGAGGCGAGTGAAATCCGGTTATCGCTTCCAAATAATGTTAACTGATTAACGGATGTTCCCGAATGGAACTCAAGAACCGCTCCCAGACCCCTTGAAACGGCCTTCCCGACCTTGGAGCCCAAGCTGAAGATAACGCGTACCGTGTCCTTTAAAATGTCAATGTTGTTGATCGTACTGTTGCTGAAGTAGACGGAGTTGATTCCCCCGCCTTCAAGCGTAAGCGTACCCTTGACGTCTATATTGATTAAATGGACGTCGCCTCCTCCAACATTTTTATCCACAAGCAGATTGTTGTCAACTTCAATATTCCGAAGCGTTATACCCGGTGAAAGAACGTTGACGTCGCTTGAATTCAACATCCCTGAGATCGGGCCGAATGTTCCGGCCAAGTCATAGGATCGGGTCTTTGTGCTGACATTATTCAGAAGAACGACCGCTTCGGCCTTGGTTATATTTGATAAGGGCTTGATGCTGCCCTCCGATCCGGTCACAAAACCGGCGTTGACGCACGCGGCGACGTTGTCTTGAGCCCAGGATGAAATAGAGGCGCCGTCCTTCGCGTATGCCAGCACTCCGGCGTCTGCCTTCGGTACCGCCTCAACGCGGGAGATCATAGAGACGGCCTCTTGTCTGGTGATATAGGCGTCCGGGGATATGGATCGCTCCCCTGTTCCCTTGAGATATCCAGCCGCCACAGCCGCCCTGATCGGGTTGTAGTACCATTTATCCGCCGTCACGTCAGTGTATTGGGATATGTCGGCGGAACCGTTGAATCCTTTCATACGGTTGATGAGCGCGACGAACTCGGCCCTTGTTACAGCCTTGTCGGGCCGAAAATTTCCATCCCCGGTTCCTGAAAGCCATCCCTGGTCGATCCATTTAAGCAATGTCCGCTCAGCCCAATGTTCAGATATGTCGGAAGCCGCGGCAAAAGCTGTTACCGGAGTTCCTGAGAATACGAAAATTAGCAGAGGAAAGATGAGGAATCGCAAAGTTTTGGCCAATTTATTTAGCATTTGTTTCTCCTTTCAAAATTTGTACGGCAATGACCGGCGCGCCTTGAAGCTATTTCACTGAATATTGTCGTTAGCCGATCTTTTATTAATGATGATTTTTTTTACGTCGATACAAAATCATTAATCTGTAGTTTAAATGACGCTTTAAAAAAAAATCATCATTTAGTATTCTGTCTGAGGGTTACTTAGATATGCTGAAAATAAATGGTATCTCCGATTTCAGCCTTTTGGATTTCTTGATCAAATTTCAAAAATGATCTATACTATGCGCGGCTGGCATGTTGAAAATTCGTCGCCGAAGGGGTATAAAAATGCTTCTAAGCTGTAAAAATGTTCAAAAAAGTTATGGCATAGAAAACGTATTAACCGACGTCACCTTTTTATTGGAGGAAGGTGAGAAATCAGCTCTTATAGGCGTGAACGGGGCTGGCAAAACCACGCTTTTGCGGATGCTGACAGGCGAGGCGGCGCCCGACGGCGGAACGATAATAAGGCCGAAACAAATAGTGACCGGTTACCTGCCGCAGCTGGCGGAATTGGATTCCCGCAACGGCGTTTATAAAGAATTGATCCAGGTCTTCAGTAAACTAATGGACATGGAGCGTGAAATGCGCGATTTAGAACATCGTATGTCTTTCCTCAGCGGCGCCGGTTTGAAACATGCTATGGCTGAATATGACAAATTGACGCTGCGGTTCGAGGATGGGCGCGGGTACGAATATGAAAGCCGGACGCGCGGCGTTATCAAAGGCCTGGGTTTTACCGAAGCCGAATGGGGGCAGCCCATATGGCAGTTGTCAGGCGGGCAGAAAACCCGTGTCGCGTTGGGAAAGTTGCTGCTGACAGAGCCGGATCTGCTGCTGCTGGACGAACCTACCAACCATCTGGATATAGAATCCATCGGCTGGTTGGAAGATTATTTGCGCGGGTATAAGGCAGCGGTCATTATCGTATCACATGATCGATATTTTTTAGACAGAATTGTAACTAAGGTCATTGAGATAGAAAACAAAAAGTCGAAGGTTTACGCCGGCAACTACACATTTTACGCGCGGTATAAGACAGAGGATCGGGAAGCGGCCATAAAACGCTACCTTGATCAGCGGAAAGAAATCCGCAGACAGGAGGCCGTTATTGCCCGCCTGAAGTCATTCAATCGTGAAAAATCTATAAAACAGGCGGAAAGCAAAGAAAAACGCCTGGGAAAGCTGGAGCGCGTGGAACGCCCGGAATCGCTGCCGGATAAGATGCGTATAATATTAACGCCGCGCGTCCAGAGCGGCAATGATGTGCTGGATGTCACCGAGGCGTCCAAGAGCTTTTTCGGCAGGCCGCTGTTTGAACATGTTACGTTTTCTCTGAAAAGAGGGGACAAGGCGGCGCTGATCGGCCCGAACGGCGTCGGCAAAACCACGCTGTTCAGGATGATTATGGGAGAGACGGCTTACGAAACCGGGTATATTAGCCGCGGCGTCAATGTGCGGCTAGGATATTACGATCAGGAACATGAAAGCTTGAATAACGATAAAATTATATTTGACGAGATCAGCGACGCCTACCCCAGTCTCAGCAGCACCGCCGTTCGCAACGTGCTCGCCGCCTTTGTTTTCACCGGAGACGATGTGTTTAAGCCCATCAGCGCGCTAAGCGGGGGTGAAAAGAGCCGGGTCGCTTTGGCGAAGATTATGCTGGGCGGCGCGAACATGCTGATTTTGGACGAGCCTACCAACCATTTGGATATGGTTTCCAAAGAGATCCTGGAAGAGACGCTGCGCGAATATACAGGCACGCTGCTGTATATCTCCCATGATCGGTATTTTATCAATAATACGGCCACCAGAGTGATTGAACTGAGTAAAAGCGGAGCTGACATATATGAGGGCAATTACGACTTTTATCTGGAAAAGAAGCGGAGCGCGCAGCGCGAAGAGGCGGATGTCAGCCCCAATCGCGGGGTATGGGCTAAGAAAAAGGATTCGGGCGCCGGCGTACGGAAACGGCAAAATGCGATCAATAAAACCGAACTTGAAATAGAGAAGACTGAAAAAACGCTGGCTGAACTGGAGGAGAAATTGTCTATGGATGAAGTGGGGCGCGACGCCGAACTCTCCGGGCGGTACTTTAATGAAAGAGCAGCCGTCGAATCGCGGCTGCTGCGATTATATGAAGAATGGGATAAGCTGTCAGACGGCTGAAAGGGGATATTACTTTGGAAAAGGTATATATTACAAAAGGCGTATGTTCATCTAAAATTCATTTTGACGTTGAAAATGGCTTATTGCGTAAAGTGCGGTTTGAAAACGGGTGTTCCGGTAATCTTATGGGGATCGGCCGGCTGGTGGAGGGCATGCCTGTCGACGAGGCAATCAGCAAATTGAAAGGCATACCTTGCGGCCGCAGGGGCACGTCGTGTCCGGATCAGCTGGCGCGTGCGCTGGAACAATACCGCGCCGCGCAGGTATAATAATGGAAAAAGGCGGCGCGGCCTTTTCTCGATCCGCGTTCGGAAAGTACGGCCTCAGGCTTTAAACCCGTCGGAATAATCCTGCTCGACGTATTCACACAGGCCGGCCGGGCCGTAAGTAAGGCCTGTATACACTTTCGGCCTGCGGGAGCGAACGCCGGGTATAGCCGAGGCGGCGCGCGCCGTATCCTTCCAGCGATCCAGCAGTAATTGAATCAAGTATTTCGCGTCGTTAACCGCCGGTACATCGTTATCCACGATGCCGGCGGTTAATTTTTTTTCTATAACAACGTAGATATTGTACAGATTTAACGAGAGTTCGTATTTAAAATCCAAGGCGTCGGCCAAGCGCCATACAGTTTGTCTGGCGCGGGGCAAGTCGGCGCGTTTTATGAAATCCAGGGCCAGATCCAGGCTGATCACAACCAACTCGACAGGGCCGGCGCCTTTGACGCGCCGCGCGTAATTTTTTTTCAGATGATTCAGATCGTGATTATTCATTGCAGCAGCGACAGAATCTGCTGAGGCCTTTGATTAGCCTGCGCCAATATGGCTATGCCCGCCTGGTATTTAACATTAAACTGTGTGTATTCAGTCATTGCGTAGGCCATGTCCGTATCCTGAATACGGCTTCGGGCGGATTCCATATTAATGCTTGCGGAATCCAGATTCATTACGGTCTGCTCCAGACGGTTCTGGTAAGCGCCGATCCAGGCTCGCGCCTCCGTTACGCCGGCCAGGGCCTTGTCCAGGATACTTATCGCCTTATTCGCGCCGGCGGTGGAGCCCAGATCCAGAATGATTTTCGCCGCGCCGCCGGTATATTCAATAAACCCGAGCGTTTCGGAATCCAGCTGGGGAATAGAGACGGGCATATGCTGGTTGAAATTCGGGCCGACCTGAAGATACAGCGGGCCGTAGTCTTTCACAACGGCAACCATATCAACAGCCGAGGCGACAGGCGTCCCATCGCTGTATGGAGGCGGGGCCGCAGCGCTGTATGTCCCGTCGCCGTATACAAAATCATCGCCGGAGGGCCCTGTTCCCGCCGGGCTGAAAAACACTTTAACGCCAAGTCTTATAATCTGGCCTTTAGGGCCGGCTACAGTAACCTGATTGCCGTCGGAACGAACGCTGACATTCGAATTAAACTCAGCGTTAGGCGTACCGTCAGAGTTTTCGTACTCCACATGGGACAGCGCCGCGTCCGTGCCTGTGGATCGCGCGTTTATAGCGGGCATAGCCGTGCTTGTTAAATCTATGGTCTGCTCGGCGCCGGCCGCTTTATTGGCTAAAAACGCGACGCCGCCGCTATACTTGATTTCCAGCGCGGCCAGTTCCGCGGCTTCGCCAAGTTTTCCGCGGATATCATCCGGGCTGTCATTCGCGCTTATAGATACGCTTACTTCATTCAGCCTGAATGTTACGTCCGAACCCAGCAGGGCGTTAGGGTCGAGCTTTATCTCGGCCGGCAGGCCGGGCGAATCGATGGTATATCTCAAATGCCCCGGCGGCAGGGACGCGCCGGTATATAGAACGGACGCGACGCCGTCGCCCGGGGCGCCGCCCGACGTAAGACTCTGCGCCAGGACGTGGGCTTCGCCGTTTAGAATTTTAATTCTGTTAAACTCTGTTTTGTAGGCGTTATCATTGATTTCCTGGATCAATTGATTGATTTCCAGTTGTATTCTACTTTTATCAGACGGCTCCAAAACATCGCCAGCCGCCTGAATGGCCAGTTCGCGCATACGTTGAATAATATTTGTTACCGTGTCCAGCGAACCGTCCGCTGTCTGGATCAGCGAAACGCCGTCCATTGAATTTTGGCTGGCTCGGTTCAATCCGCTGATTTGTATCCCCAGTTTGTTGGCAATGGACAAACCCGCGGGGTCGTCTTTGGCGCTGTTGATTTTACTGCCGGTAGACAGCCGCCGCATGGCGCCGACGACCTGCTGATCCGTGGCCCTCAGCGTCAGAAGCGTGGTAAGAGCGGGTATATTATTGGCAATCCTCACAGTTAACGTCCTTTCGTTAGAGCGATAAACCCTCAGGTGGTGAGCAGCGTCCTGCTGTACGCGCAGGCGCGCGCGATTTCGGCGCGGACGCTATTTTCGTGCATAATCGGTTCATTTATAGACGTCGTGTCATCTATAGTAAAGTCTATGCCCTCATTAATATTTGAGACGGCGCTCAAAAACGCGCCCAGTTTAGCCATGTTTCCGCTTTTCATCGCAAAGCCCAAACCCGCGCCTTCTTCACGGCGAATTAATCGCAGCGCCTTATAAAGGCCTATTATTGACGAACGTATTATCGGCTCAATGCCGCTGATTGTATCCAATATGTCTGAAGCCCGCCAATTCCTTCCATATCTATTACCGAAAGAATCTATATACGCCTGAATATCTTCCACAGTCATATCCAGCGGGTTACGGCCTTCCATTATAAGGCTTAACGCTATTTTCGGGTGAAAGCTGTTCTCCAGCGTCATAAATTTGCCGTCCAGTTCCTTTATTGAAGATAGAT
>JAITDJ010000023.1 GCA_031282635.1 Clostridiales bacterium | reverse complement strand
GCTATAGCCAAAGGGCAGAGAGTCGCGGTAATAGATGATTTACTGGCTACCGGCGGCACGTGCAAAGCACTGGCGGAGATGGTGGAAGAAGTGGGCGGCATAGTCGCCGTGATGGTTTTTTTTATTGAACTGGAGCCTCTTAGGGGCAGAGAGTTATTAAAGGGCTACAATGTGCGGTCTGTAATTCAGTATTAATCGGGGGTTTTTATAATATGGCTTACATGGCGTTATACCGTAAACTCCGGCCGCGGAATTTCAGTGAGGTTTTAGGCCAGCAGGCCATTGTTCGAACGCTCAGAAACCAATTATCTGCCGGCCGCGTATCGCACGCGTATCTATTCTGCGGCACGAGGGGTACGGGCAAGACATCTGTCGCGAAAATATTCGCGCGGGCCGTCAATTGTCTGGCGCTGCGGGATGGTGAGCCCTGCGGCGTCTGCCGTGTCTGTAAGGACATATTGGAGTATCGCAGCATGAACGTGGTTGAAATAGACGCGGCCAGCAATAACGGCGTGGACAATATACGCGACATTCGCGAGGAGGTTAAGTATCCGCCGACAGAAGGGAAATACCGCGTATATATAATAGATGAGGTTCATATGCTTTCCACGGGCGCGTTCAATGCCCTGCTGAAAACGCTGGAAGAACCGCCGGAGCATATCATATTTATACTCGCCACCACGGATCCGCAGAAATTGCCCGCCACTATACTGTCGCGCTGCCAGCGTTATGACTTCAGGCGGATAGGCGCGATGGATCAGGCGGCGTCCATGCGCGCTTTTATAGACAGCGAGGGATTGGATGCTACAGATGAGGCTTTGCGATATATAGCCGACATTTCCGACGGCGCCATGCGCGACGCTCTGAGCCTTTTGGATCAGTGTATATCGTTTTACGCGGATGAGCAGATTACACTGAAAAAGGTTCTGGCGCTGACAGGGGCGGTTGATCCCTCTAAATTTTTTGAGTTTACCGGATATGCGCTCTCCGGGGACAGCGCGTCCGCTGTTGAAATGATACAGCGCCTGGTAATGGACGGCCGTGATATATCACAGTTTGTGACTGATATGATTCAACACTTCCGTAATCTTATGGTGGCTGCCGCTGTTGAAAAGCCAACGTCCGCTTTGGACTATTCGCTCGAACGCGTTGAACGCTACCGTGAACAGGGCAGGAAAATACCGAATTATTTGTTAATCAGCTTTGTAAATAATTTTTCTTTGCTGCAGAATCAAATAAAATATGCCGCAAACCCCAGAGTACTGCTGGAGGTGGCGACTATCAAGCTATGCAGCCCGGCAGGTGACGAAAACCTCTCGGCGATATTGGCCCGCTTGTCGCAAATAGAGGAAAAGCTGCGTGTTCTTGAACGGATGAAAATTGAGATCCCTTATGCAACCGCTCCGCGGGAGCAGCCCGAACCTGATATGAAGGCCTCAAAAGAAAAGGCTGTGCCCGAGGATATTCAGAATGTAATAAAGCACTGGCTGGATTTTGTTAATTGCTTTGATCACGCGCTGAAAAGCATTTTAAGGCAGTGCAAGGTCGGGTATTTAGAGGGCGGCATTCTCCAGATAATATGCGCAAATACGGGCAGTAAAGATTATTTAACCAGTAAGCGGAATATTATAAAGGATAACTTAACACAGAATTATCATAAGGAATTCAATCTGTCGTTCAGCCTGGCGGAGGAGTATGACGCCGAACATAAACGGCTGTACGGGAAAAAGGATTTGTTCGAGGATATTCAGAGCAAGATAAATATGAAGATAGAAGAATGGGAGTGAATGACGTGCCGAAAAAATATGGCGGCGGCGGAATGCATAATTTTGGCGATATGAACATGAACAGCATTGTGAAGCAAGCCAAACAGATGCAGAAGCAGATGGAAGAAATGCAGGCCGCTCTTGAGGAGAAAACTCTGGATGTAACCGCCGGCGGCGGCGCGGTCAAGGTTGTGATAAACGGAAAGAAGCAGATAAAGGAGCTTACTTTATCGCGCGACATTGTGGATCCCGATGATATAGATATGTTGCAGGATTTAGTTATCAGCGCGGTAAACGAAGCGATCAGGCAAATGGACGAGCGGGTGAACGGTGAGATGTCGCGTCTGACAGAAGGGATGGGGCTGCCTGGAGGGCTGTTTTAATGAACGTTTATGGCGAGTCCATAAGCAGATTGATAGAGGAGTTCTCGAAACTCCCCGGTATCGGAGGTAAGTCTGCCCAAAGACTTGCCTTTTATATTATAAACCAAAAAGTTGAACGCGCCGAGGCGCTGGCCGCAGCCATCCTGAACGCGAGACGCGGCGTGCGGTATTGTTCGATATGCCTCACACTGACCGACAGCGAGCCCTGCGCGGTATGCGCTGATTATAAACGAGACCCCCGCCAGATCATGATAGTAGAGGATCCGCGTGATATGGCGGCGTATGAGCGAACTAACGGATTTAAGGGGTTGTATCATGTACTGCACGGCGCTATTTCGCCTATGAACGGGATAGGGCCTAATGAACTAAAAATCAGAGAGTTGCTGACGCGCCTGAAAGAATCCCCGGCGGATGAGATTATTCTGGCCACAAACCCTAATGTGGAGGGCGAGGCTACAGCCATGTATATCAGCCGCCTGTTAAAACCGCTGGGCGTTAAAGTAACGCGTATTGCCCATGGAGTACCGGTCGGGGGGGATTTGGAATTTGTGGATGAAATGACGCTCTCCCGCGCGCTGGAAGGGCGGCGGGAGATGTAACGCGGGGGGTAGGCGCACCCTCTGCAGGCCGGCCCTCTGTTTTGAGAATTTATATTTTTCGGATTACCCTTATGGCCAATACTCAGCTCTATCTTCAAACCAATCAGCACGAAATGAAAAATCCTTAGTAATTTATACGGTTCTTCGCATGGAGTTACATCAATTCAAAAACGCTATTGCCTCACACCATCGGATTTCCAAGGAAACGGGTGATATTATGAAACCGCAAGCATTGATAGCAGCTTTACTGGTTCCGGCTATTTTTTTATACGGCTGCAAGAGATACGCCCCGGCGGTTTCGGAACCGGAAGCGCTCGCCGCCGGGCCGGCGCAGCCGGCAGACGCCGGCGCCTGGCGCAAAAGCCCTGCAAATACGCCCGCTTTAAGCATAAACTTCGGCCCGTATATCCGCGGGTTAAACCCGGAGCGCGGGGACAAGGTCTTCGACGATGTCTTCAGGGAAATACTAGATCTGATATCCCCCGTCGCGGACACGATACGCACATTCGCGGTGGACGGCGATATGTCCAGGCTGTACGCCATCGCCAAGCAGGAATATAACATGCGTATAATAGCGGGCTGCTGGCTGGGCGCGGGATACAGCCAAAAACAGATCGGCGGGCAGCTGTCCGCTTTAACCGCCTTGGGTAACGCCTCTCTGGCCGATGTTCTATTGGTGGGCAGCGAAACGGTACACCGCGGCGAATACTCGCAGGAGCAGATTATATCGTATATAAATACCGTACGCGGCGGGCTGAAGCCGGGGATTAACATACCCGTGGGCACGTCGGACACACTGGAGGCGTATACCGAGGATTTAACCGGCGCATGCGACGTTATCTGCGTAACATATTACCCGTACTGGAACGGCGTGGACGCCTTTTATACCGGCGAGGATTTGAAGGCTATGACGCTCTCCCTGAAAGCGCGGGCGGACGGAAAAGAGATTATAATAACGGAAACCGGCTTTCCCGATCAGGGCGCGGCAAACGGCAAGGCCGTGCCCGGCATGGGGAACGCGCGGCTGGCGTTTGAAGAAGCGTATAGGTTTTCCCGCGAATATGACATAGAAATTTGTTTCTTTGAGGCTGTGGACGAGGCATGGAAGGGTTCAGGGCCGGACGACCCCGAGGCGCATTGGGGGTTCTTCAACGATGCGGGTGAGATAAAGCCGGCTTATGCGGATATTTTTGAGAGCATCGCCGCCGGCTTGGCGGCGCGATCGGCGAATACGCGTTAGAGCCAGGGAAGGGGGGCAGAGCGGCCGATTCAACGCGCGTCAGTAAATATGAACAAACCGACGATAATTGTGATGGCGACATTTGGGTTTGTAGGGCTGCTGTTTTTAATCATCTGGGTTCTCAATTTCCCGGACAACGCGCCGCAGGCAAGCCCGCCGCAGGCTTATACCGCTGGTGCGGCGGAGGACGCCGCGCAGGTTCGGGAAACGGAAACCCCGCCGGCCACGGTCACGCCGCCCGCCGAATCGGCGCTCATGTCCGAAGCGTCCGCGCGCCTCACTTTTGCGGATGTAAAGTATGATACGAACGCCCATTACGTAAGCGGGACGGTGCGCAGCGTAAACGGCGAGGGTTTCGACCCCCTGCGTTTCAGGGTGATACTGTTTATCTATAAACGCTATTATACCGTGCGCGGGCGGGTGGTGAGCAGCGATCCGAATTTTAGTCCCGACGGCTACCGGGTAATTTTATGGATCTTTGTGGATTATCAATACTACTGCAAACCCGCGTGGGAGTCGGACAGAGGCCGACATGAGGCGTTTACGTATTATGTGTGTTATTCCCCGGAATCAGTCCGTGAAACGGCCAAAGGGCTGTCACGTAATGGGTGAAGACCCGCGTGACAGCCCTTTGTATTGCTATTTCATCTTGCCAGCCCGCCGCTTGATGTCGGCCAGTTTTTCAACCGCAGTTCGCAGCAGAACGCTTATCGCCACTTTGGCCGCGGCGGTAAGTAACATCTTCAGTATGGAAACAGCCCTGTCGCGAAGCGATCCCATCAAACCAAAACAATCGGCGTACTGGTTATCTTAACGCACTTAAGGGATTTTTTACCCGTAAGCGCGCCGTATTTGACGTCAAAACAGTTGGCCGCGAGGATCTTGTCCATAGCCGCGATCGCGGTATTCTGCGGTAAATCCGGAGTTGCTCTGGATACGCGCACGCTCGCGGTTTTGCCCGAACTGGTTTCAAAAGCCATCATGTAATAAACTTCCACATTATCACCTCCCCATACAGTATACAGCGCCATCCAGTGGTTTTACTCAACGGCGACGCGCTCTTTCACAATCATGTAAACGGACTCAAACGGTTCCGTCTGCAGACTGTTCAGCGCGTTGCCGAATTCGTATAATTCGGCGCTGCCTGAAGCCGGTTTAAGGTACGAGTATGTAAATGAGCCGGATGAGTATCTTAAAACCAGGCTTACGCCTAAAATTGCCGTAACCGCCATGCTTTACCTCCTTGTATAATATATTTTGTAAGGCCCTACAGAACGTAAACAGTTTCTTCGGTAGAAATCAGTTCGGCTTTATCGACGGCAATCGGTTCGCCGGCTTTGGTCACAATAATATGGGTGTTCAGAATCCGGTTCATAGCCGCAATTACCGCCTGGCCCGTAACGGCGGGGTTGGCCCCAGGGACGTTAACGTTTATCTTTTGACCGTCCGCCGTTAAAAAAACCAGCTTTATAGAGTATTCCATACATCACCTCCTTTCGGAACGAATCAGAACGAATCACGTTTAATCGCTGACCAGACGGTATTCTTTAGTGCGGATCAAGTCCCGCGGCGCCGCGCCTTGCAGCATGTTTACGGCTTCGGCCAGAAGCAGCAGACTGTCCGCGCTGGCTTCCGTGTTCAGACGAGAAACAGTATAGCCCGCGGCGTCGTCGCCGAAGCTGATCCTGAGGCTGGAACGCGCCGGTTCGGATAAAATAGCCATGTATTCACCTCCTCTCATAAGGTCGCCCCGTATTTGCCTTACGAGTATTATTATAGGGTATTGACCCTAATACGAACATATGATCGTGTCACAAAATTTAGGATTAAATTTTTGTTTGCGTAATTCGCGCCGCGGCGCAATCAAATCCCATTTTTCACTGTATTACCCTCCATAGCGCCTCCGAGTATAACTCAACTGAATACTCAGAATGTTAATGGCACGCTGAAATTGCTAATTATTAAAATTGAACAGAGGCGTTAAATCTGATATAATAGTAAAAGTATACATATAAAAAATGTGTGGGGGTGCCTTTTTGAAAATTATTATACAAATTCCGTGTTATAATGAGGAAGAGTATTTATCCTGGACAGTCGCGGATTTGCCGCGTTACATAGAAGGGGCCGATGATATAGAGTATCTTGTTATAGATGACGGCAGCACGGATCGAACGGTGGAAACGGCGCGCGGGCTGGGTATTCATCATATTGTCGGGTTCAAAAACAATAAAGGGCTTGCCCGCGGGTTTATGACAGGCATAGACGCCTGCCTGCGTTTGGGCGCCGACATAATAGTAAATACGGATGCGGATAATCAATATTGCGGCGAGGACATAGAAAAGCTGGTGCGGCCTATTATTAACGGCGAAGCCGATATTGTGATAGGTGAGCGGCCTATTGATGAAACAGAATATTTTTCCGCAAAAAAGAAGAAATTACAGCGTATTGGGAGTTGGGTTGTGCGTGTCGCCTCCGGGACAAGCATACCGGACGCCCCAAGCGGATTCCGCGCCTATTCGCGGGAAGCTGCGCTGCGGCTCAATGTGATTAATGAATACAGCTATACGCTGGAGACTATTATTCAGGCGGGCAATAGCAGAATGGCTATCACATCCGTGCCTGTCAGAACAAATCCGGAAATGCGGAAATCAAGGCTGTTTAACAGTATGAGCGCATATATAAAACGCTCCGCGACCGTTATCGTACGGGCGTTTATGATGTATCGGCCGCTGAGGTTCTTCAGCCTGCTGGGCGGTATTGTGACGCTGGTTGGGCTTTCGGTTATAGTCCGGTTTCTTGTGTCCGCGGCGACGGGAGACGGCGGCGGGCATGTGCAGTCGCTGGTTCTGGCCGCGATGCTTGTAATGATAGGGGTACAGCTTGGAATAGCGGGGCTGCAGGCGGATCTGGCCGCGGCGAACAGAAAATTACTGGAGGATGTGCAGTACCGTGTGAAGAAGCTTGAGATCAAGGCAAAAGGCGAATCGGTTGAGAGGTAAGAAGAGAAATGAACCCAAACAAGGAGAAAAACAGCTTTCAACGGCAGGCGGTAATATTGATGGTCTCTACGCTTATTGTCCGATTCTTGGGCTTTCTTTACAGACTGCCCATGACGGCTATAATCGGCGATCAGGGAAACGCTTATTACGCCACGGCGTATAATATTTATGTTTTTCTGCTTGTGCTGTCCGCGTACGGCTTGCCTACGGCTGTCGCGAAGCTGGTTTCCGAGCGCGTTACGCTGGGACGATATAAAGAGGCCCACAGGATTTTCAAAATCGCGCTTTTCCTGGCGGGGATTGCGGGCCTGACTTGTTCCGTTTTCCTGGCCGCTTTCGCAAAGCCGCTGTGTAACTTAGTCAAAATGCCGCAGAGTTATTTTTCCATAATCGTATTGTCGCCTGCCGTCTTTATAGCTTCCGTAGGGGCGGTGTTCCGAGGATACTTTCAGGGGATGAAAAATTCTTTTCCCAGCGCCGTTTCGCAAGTTGTCGAACAGGTTTTTAACATGATTTTCAGTGTGCTGATAGCGTGGATTCTAGTCAAGAGCGGTCTGGAGCTTGGCGCAGCGGGCGGAACTATCGGTACGGGAGCCGGAGCGGCCGCCGGGTTTATTGTAATCTTTTGCATATATCGGATCAAGCTGCCGGATATAAAAAGAATGGTTAATGATTTTCAGAAAGAAAATGATAGTTATGTCCGCTCTGTTGATCTGATTTCTGAAATCTTGAAGATAGCTTTCCCTATTATTATCGGCGCCGCCGTGTTCAGTCTGGCGAACATTCTTGACACGGTGATGGTAAAAGACAGGCTTGGCAAAGCCGTGTCAGAGGGAGAGATCGTATTTACGGAGGATCAGGCTAACGCGCTGTTTGGACAGCTCAGCGGAAAATTTTCTATCCTCGCGACCATGGCCGCCTCGCTTTCAGCCGCCGTCGCCGCCGCCGCCGTGCCGAATATCGCGTCCGCTCTTAAAACGGGGGATGGTTTGCATGACAAGGTAAACGAATCCCTGAAGCTGTCTATGATTATTTCTTTTCCGGCGGCGACAGGGCTGACCATCCTGGGCGGCCCGATTATTCAGATGCTTTTTCCCGATAACCCGGAAGGCGGAGCTTTAATGACGTATGGCTCAATCAGCGTTGTCTTCCTGGCTTTTACACAGAGCGTAACAAGCGTTCTGCAAGGCGCGGGTAAAGTGAGTATTCCTGTTATAGGGGCCGTCGCGGGGCTTTTGGTAAAAATTGTTTTGAACTATGCGCTCATATCCATTCCGTCTGTGAACATAATTGGCGCGGTACACTCCACCACCGCATGCTATATCGCCGCCGGGGCAATAGACGCGTATTTCCTGCGTAAGTATACGGGTCTGCGGCTGAATGTGAAAGAGGTGTTTGTTAAGCCGGCTGTCGCTTCGCTGGTTATGGGAGGAGGCTGCTGCGCGGTCTATAACGTTGTTTTATACGCTTTGCGCAGCAATACGGTGAGCGTTTTGGCGGCCGTCGTTGCGGGCGCGGCGATTTATTTTTTTGTTTTGGATGTTACCGGGGCTTTGGCGGGGAAGTATTGGGATAGATTAGGCGAACGATTTTGGAGGTAAGATATAATAATGATGAGTATACTATTAGCTTGCGCTACGATCATTTTGATTGTATTATTTATTATAATTGATATTCTATTTTCGTTCACATTAGATCCCTTAAAGAATATTGCTATAGGCGGGTCATATTTTTTATTTGTTTTTATTATAATTTCAGGGATATTATTTGCAATTGATATATATTCACTCAGGCTTACACATTTGTTATGTGCAGTTATAGCTATATTGTCTATTATAATATTGTTATTTGTTAAATACAGGTTTGATATTAAAAGAATAACAGATTTTCAGATAGATTTTAAATTTCCTCTTGATCTTGTGTTTATAATTATGTTCGGACTAATTTTAACAGGCAACAAATTTGAATATTTTGGTATGGGCCAGGATCAGGGCGTATATCAGACAAAAGCGTTTCTGCTTATAAATGGTATAAATAAAAATAAATTTGAAATTAAGGAGTTTCAGTATTTAAAGACCGCCGGCGACAAGGACAGCCTAAGCCAGTATTTTAATAAACAAGGCGCGGGCATGGGGTTTTATACTTTAGCGAATAATGCCAACCGTGGAACTTTAACATCTAATTCAAACGATATGCCAACTGATGGTATTTTTCATGGCATCCCCAATTCGCCGGCGCTATTGTCAGTATCGGGAAAAATATTTGGTGTTTCCGGAATGGCTCATATACAAACGCTTTTTTTTGTAATATCTATTATTTTGCTCTATATGATATTATGGAAAAATCTACATTTAAGTAAATTGACCTGTGTAACCATAACCTTGCTATTTACAATTTCGCCGATAATTCTATGGGTTTCAAAATCGGCGCTCACAGAAATGGGATTAGCTTGTATTATTATCGCATTTATGTATTTCATGACTTGCGAGGAGCCTTATGCCCGGAAATTGCTCTGGCTTCCGATTGCGGCGTTTTCATTCTATCACGTCAGCATTTATACGCTTATGCCATTGTTCGCTTGCTTGTTTGTTTTACTTTATTTTCAATATCAAAAAAAGCTATATCTTGTAAACGGGATAATGACTATTGTATTATATAATCTTGGCTTTTTATCCATGGCCTATTCGTCCCCTCAGTACACATTTGATAATTATTCGCCATTAGTGAATATAATGGGCGCAAGAACGGATATGTCCGGTGTTTATCCGATAATTGCCGTTTCTTCTCTGACCTATTTAATATCCATTCTTATTATTCTATTGCTTCCCAGATTGAGTCAAGTTGTTTATGAATTTATTCGGCGCTGTTTTCGCTTGCTTCTAAGGACTTCTACAGTAACATGTCTAGTAATATGTTGTATTCGGTGGTTTAATTATTCATTTGTTATACCAAAAGAATCAGATCGCTGGATATATTTTAAAGGTAATGGATTGTTTATTTCTTTTCAGAATATGACGCTCGCAGCGTTTGCTTGGGCAACAGGAATACTACTGCTAATAATAATCATCAAAGCGATCCTTTCTGGGAAAGGCCAAAATGGGGATAAAAAGATCTATGAAAATGCCTCATTATTTTTTCTAACTATAATGTGGATTTATATGGTATTATTTAATTCTGCTCTTTTTAGGCCCGATATTCCCTATTATTATTATTAT
>JAITDJ010000171.1 GCA_031282635.1 Clostridiales bacterium | reverse complement strand
ACACACCCGCCGCAAAATTAATCAATTCTAAAAATTTTTTTAAAAACGCCGACGATAAAACCCGGCATTTTTATTACAAGTATTTTCAACGCCCTCTCCTCCATTTCGTATCTTTAGCCGCGCGTAACTTTCAAAGGGCCGCGTATCAGCTAAAAAAAAGGTTCCATGCCCCGGCGCCTAACAGGATTACAGCGACGACCCCCGTCCAAGACGGAACGATAATAGCCAGCAGCATGCCCAAACCCATAGAAAATGAAACAAGCCCCACTACTCTTTTCTTGAACAGCGTACGACACCCCCTAACGGCTCCCTCAATTTTATTATATGCGGGATTAAAAGAACCTGTGCATTATAAAAATATCCGCTAAAATAAACGCGGCCACGGCAAATACATAATAGCTGAAATAGCGCAGTTCGCATTTCTTAATTAAGTCCAGCATAAACCGGATGGATAAATACCCGGACAGCATCGAGGCCAGAAAACCCAAAAGCATGGGCAACGCGCCGGCGGCTAAAAGGCCTGCCGCGCCTTCGGGACTGCCCAACGCGTCTTTGGCGGTCATAAGGGCGGCGCCCAAGATCGCCGGAACGGATAAAAGAAACGAAAACCGCGCCGCGTTTTCACGTGATAGCCCCTGACGCAAACCTGCGGTTATAGTACTGCCGGATCTCGAAATGCCGGGCGCTATCGCGGCCGCCTGTACACATCCGATAAAAATGGCGTCAGGAAGACTTATATCCTTAGACTGATTTTTAATATTTCTCATACTATCTGAATAAAGAAGCAGCAAACCAGTTATAATAAAACCGAGCGCTAAAAATACGCCGCCTTCAAACAGGATTTCGATTTGTTCTTTAAGCAGCGCGCCGACAATAACCGCCGGGATCGTTGCGGCAATCAACATATACGTCAGGTTCTGAAAAGGTTTTTTGAGAAGCCCCCAAATATCTTTCCAAAAAACTATGAATACAGCTACCAACGAGCCTAGATGCAGTATTATGTCAAAGCTGAGCATCTGCTCTTCCAGGCCGAACAACCGCTGCGCCGCCACTAAATGCCCGGAACTGCTGACGGGCAGAAATTCAGAGAATCCTTGGACAATCCCCAGGATTACCGCTTTTAAAATATTCATCTATTTTCCTCCTTACAGCCTGATTATACTGTAATAAATTACATATTGCAATTTATTCCGTTATTTGGGAAAATAGAAATAATGTTCATTATATATTTGAAGCTATATATTTGAAGCATAGGAAAGGAAGTTTTATGGAATATCTAAAATTTGAGGACATGAATCTCTCACGGGAGGCGCTGAAGGCTATTTCGGATATGGGTTTCGAGGAAGCTACGCCTATTCAGTCGCAATCCATATCCATTATTATGTCCGGACGGGATGTAATCGGCCAGTCGCAGACAGGTACGGGCAAAACCGCGGCGTTTGGCATTCCCTTGCTGGAGAAGCTGGATCAATATGATAAACGTCTGCAGGCGGCTATTTTATGCCCCACCCGTGAGTTAGCCATACAGATAAGCGAGGAATTCCGAAAGCTCTTAAAATACCGCGAGAACATCAAGGTTTTACCCATCTACGGCGGCCAGCCGATAGACCGGCAGATATTAGCGTTAAAAAAGGGCGCTCAGGTTATTATCGGCACGCCTGGGCGCGTAATGGATCACATGAGCAGACGCACCTTGAAAATGGAACACGTAAAATTCGTGGTTTTGGATGAAGCCGACGAAATGCTGGACATGGGTTTCCGCGAGGATATTGAAACCATATTGGATAAAATACCTGGTGAACGGCAAACTATGTTATTTTCCGCCACTATGCCCAAGGAAATACTGGATCTAACGGAGCGGTATCAAAAAAACCCCGCGCATGTTATGGTTATTCACAAGGAATTGACTGTGCCTTCCATCGATCAGGTATATTTCGAGGTCAAGGAGAAGGTAAAGCTGGACGCGCTGTGCAGGCTGATTGATATGGAAAACCCCGGTCTGTCTCTGGTATTCTGCAACACCAAAAAGCTGGTGGACGAACTGGTGGAACAGATGCAGGGGCGCGGTTACTTTGCCGAAGGCCTGCACGGCGACTTAAAACAAAGTCAGCGCGATCTGGTCATGAAAAAATTCCGCAACCGCACGCTGGAAATCCTGGTGGCCACAGACGTGGCCGCGCGCGGTATAGACGTGGACGATATAGACATCGTGTTCAATTACGACCTGCCGCAGGATGAAGAATACTATATACACCGCATTGGACGCACCGGCCGCGCCGGCAAGTCCGGCAGGGCGTTCACATTCGTGGTGGGCAAAGAAATTTATAAGCTGCGCGAGATCATGAAACTGACCAAAGCTAAGATATTCCGCAGGAAACTGCCTTCGCTGGGCGATATCGAAGAAGTAAAGACGCGGGTTTTTGTCGATAAAATCAAAGAAATTATAGACGAGGGTCATTTGATCAAATACGTAAATATCGTGGAAAGCATGATTACGGAGGATTATTCCGCCCTGGACATCGCCGCGGCCCTGATGAAGCATAATTTATATGACGCCGACGCCGAAGAAATTGATTTTGAGGCCGAGCCTGTACCCAGGTATGAGAACAGGTTCGGTAAGCCCGGCCGCAAATATCAAGAGGATGATGAACGCGGAATGACCCGGCTGTTCATCAATATAGGCAAAAAAGAAAAGGTCAAGCCGAACGATATAGTCGGGGCGCTGGCGGGCGAGACGGGTATTCCCGGAAGGGCTATCGGCCATATTGATATATTTGAAGAATTCACGTTTGTGGATGTGCCTAGGGAATACACCAAGGATATTATTATAGGCATGAAAAACAAAAAGATAAAAGGCAAAAAAATTAATATTGAACGCGCTAAGCAGCGGTAGTAAATAGCAAAAGCGCCCGGTTCACGGGCGCTTTTATTAACTGAATTTTTTGTCAGTAGAATAGTTTGTATCCCAAAACGACGTTTCATCCCACACTCCGCCCATACCCGGCATCAAATGCTCCGCCAGCGCCTCGTCATTGATGTCGTCAATGCCAAGGCCCGGTTTTTCATTCGGCGTGATGAACCCATTTTTAATTATCGGCCCGCCGAACCCGGTAACAATGTCATCCCACCAGGGCACGTCCGGCGCGTTGAACTCGCATGCGACAAAGTTCTCTGTCGCGACCCCCATGTGCGCGGTGGCCAGCGCCGCGACGGGGGTTTCACACATATGTGCAATCATTGCTGCATGATAGCGCTGCGCCATATCCCCTATGCGCTTCATTTCCAAAATACCGCCCGCGGAACAGATATCGGGATGAATAATCGGAACAGCGCGTTCCCGGCAAAGAGGCTCAAAATTTTCCAGCGAAAACAGATCCTCTCCCGTCGCCAGAGGTACGCCGCTTAACCGCGACAATTCCTTGTACTCCTGTATATAATAAGGCGGTAAAGCGTCCTCCACCCACGCCAGATTATATTTTTCCAGGCGGCGCAGCAAGCGGCCGCAGTCTTCCAGATTAAGGCGGCCGATATGATCAATCGCGAGCGGTATTCCATATCCCAGCACATCGCGCATTGCGGCAATTTCCTGTTCAAACAGATCGAGGCCGCGTTCGGTAATCCGGTAAAAAACATACGGCATCTCCATTGCGGCGTTATCATATACCCTGTTTCTTTGCGGGAACGTGGAAGGATCATTTCGGAATTCCGGATTATCCCCGCGGATCAAGTGATAGTAGAACTCGCCGCTTTCAGACATCTCGCTCAACTGGCCCGCCGGCGCTGAAATCACAGTTTGATCCGGGTGCAAATGTTGAACGCCTTCCACACCCATAACCGCTTTTACCATCGTAAAGCCGAATTTTTCGATATGCCCTTTCAATACATTTGCGATAAACCGCCCGTCCCTGCGGCCCGGAGGCGGATTAACGCCTAAATCGCAATAAACGCGGATCGAGTCGCGGTAACGGCCGCCAAGCATTTGATAAACAGGTACGCCATAAGCCTTTCCCGCAAGATCCCACAGCGCGATTTCTATGCCGGAAACCCCGCCGCCCTGACGCGCGGGGCCGCCATGCTGTTTAAGCCGCTTGAAGATTTTTTCAACATTACACGGATTTTCACCCAGCAAACGACCTTTGAGCATGGCCGCGTAATAACAGCTGCCAAAATCGCGGATTTCCCCAATGCCCGTTATGCCCTGATTGGTGTAAATCTTGACCAAAATGCAGTGCATTGGCGCGTCTTTCAGATTCACGAAGCGCATATCCGTTATTTTAAGCTGCGACGGACCTGAGTTGCGGTTGATATTCATTTCTTCAGCCATTTATTATCTCTCCTAAGCTTGCATACATTACGTTCCGCGTATCATGTCTTTAATCGTCTCAACAGCCTTTTCCACTTTACTGACATCCCTGCCGCCCGCTTGCGCCATGCCGGGCTTCCCGCCCCCGCCTCCGCCGCAGACCTCCGCCGCGGCCTTAACCAGGTTTCCGGCGTGCGCTCCCGCCGCTACGGCCGCGTCGGAAGCGTATATCAGAAAAGCCGCTTTATCAGGCAGCAGACTCACCAAGATAACCACATTATTTTCCTTTGCGCTGAGCTTATCGCGCAGTTTGTCGTTCAGACCGCGCAGGGCGTTGGCGTCCAGACCTTCCGCGCGGCCGGTTAATACGTTGAATGAACCTATCGTTTCCCGGCCGGCCAGTATGTCGTCCACCGCGTTCCCGCTCAATTTGGCGCTCAGCTTCTCTAACTCCGCCCTGACGCCCTTCAACTCCGACTGCAAGCCGTGTATCCGCTGAACAATAGTGTTTTCCGATGTTTTGAGCGCTTCAGCTATCCGGCGCAGCTTATTCTCGCTATCGCGGTAATACGCGAGGGCGGCTCTGCCGGTTATGGCCTCTATGCGTCGGATCCCCGCGGCGACCCCGCTCTCGGACAGGATCTTAAAAGAACCCGCCTGCATGGTATTGCTCAGATGCGTGCCCCCGCAGAGTTCTATGCTATAACCGGACATATCAACCACACGCGCGGTTTGCCCGTATTTCTCTCCAAACAAGGCCATGGCGCCCATCTTGCGCGCTTCGTCAACCGGCTTCTCGGATATGTTTATCGGGAGTGCTTCCAATATTTTCTCATTGACTATGGATTCAACACGGTTCAAATCTTCAGGGCTTACCGGCGAAAAATGCGTAAAGTCAAACCGGAGACGCTCCGCCGATACTTCCGAGCCTTTCTGCTCAACATGGCCGCCTAAGACATCACGCAGCGCTTTCTGAAGCAGATGGGTCGCCGAGTGGTTGCGGCGCGTATCGTCGCGGCGCTGTTTGTCAATAGCGGCGTGAGCGGTCGTATCAGCCTCAATTGAACCCGACGTCACTTTGCCGATATGCGAGATTCGGCCTCCGATAACTTTAATGACGTCGTTAACCGCAAACGCGCCCGTATCAGCGCTGATAACGCCTCTGTCGCCTTTCTGACCGCCGGATTCGGCGTAAAACGGCGTTTTGTCTAAAATTATGGACACATCGTCATCTGAGGTTTCCGCCGCGTCAACGATCCCGCCGTTTTTTATTACGGCCAGCACCATCGCGTCCGATACCTCGCAGGCGTCATAACCGACAAATTCCGTACGCAGATTTACGTCCAGCTTATGATAAACGGTTTCGTCCGAGCCCATATACGTTGTCTTCGCGCGGGCCGCCCTGGCGCGCTCACGCTGCCTTTTCATCTCCAGCTCAAATTCCTCTTCCGCTATGGCGATGTCTTCCTCTTCCAGAATCTCTTTCATTAACTCCATTGGAAAACCGAACGTGTCATACAGCTGAAACGCCAGAGCACCGGAGAGCACGCGATCGGCATCCTGTTTCTTTATATGCTCCATATGCCCCCGCAATACTTCAAGGCCCTGATCGATAGTTTCACTGAAGCGATTCTCCTCCAAGGCAATCGCGGCTTTTATAAAGTCACTTTTTTCCGCCAATTCCGGATACGCCGCCCGCGACGCTTCTGTTACCTTGTCCGCCAGCCGCGCCAGAAAAGCTTCATTTATACCCAGCAGTTTACCGTGACGCGCGGCGCGGCGCAGCAGCCTGCGCAGCACATAGCCCCGGCCCTCGTTGGAAGGCGTCACGCCGTCTGACATCATGAACACGATGGATCGAATATGATCGGTTATAATACGGATAGAAATATCATCTTTGTGATTCGCGCCGTATGTTTTCCGCGTCAGCCCGCATATGGCGTCACGGATGAAACGGATGGCGTCTATATCAAATATGGAATTTACATTCTGCATAACGCCGGCCAGGCGCTCCAAACCCATACCGGTGTCTATGTTGGGGAAAGCCAGCGGGGTGTAAGTCCCATCTTCTTCCCGGTTAAACTGTGTGAACACCAAGTTCCAAATTTCCATATACCGGTCGCAGTCACATCCGATACCGCAGGTATCCTTGCCGCAGCCGTATTCCTCACCTCTATCGATATGGATCTCGGAACACGGGCCGCAAGGTCCGACCCCATGCTCCCAGAAATTATCGGCTTTGCCCATGCGCGTCACGCGTTCGGGGGGCGCGCCCACGTCTTTGGTCCAAATATCGAACGCCTCGTCGTCATCCAGATAAACAGTGATATACAGCTTGTCCGCAGGCAATTCCATAACCTGGGTAAGGAATTCCCAACCCCAGGTTATGGCCTCTTTTTTAAAATAATCGCCAAATGAGAAATTACCCAGCATTTCAAAGAATGTGCCATGGCGCGCGGTTTTGCCTACGTTTTCTATATCGCCCGTCCGGACGCATTTCTGACAGGTAACCACGCGGCGGCGCGGCGGCGTCTCCTGGCCGGTAAAATATGTTTTCAACGGCGTCATACCGGCGTTAATCAATAATAAACTCTTATCATTATTGGGAACAAGCGAAAAACTGGGCAGACGCAAATGCCCCTTTTCTTCAAAAAACATCAGAAATTTCTCACGAATCTCATTGAGCCCCATGTAACGCATAAGTTATTTACAAACCTTCCCTTAAAATTTCATACGCTATTTCCAAAGGCTTATCCGATTGGCTGTACGCCGTATATATGGCAAAGTTCAGCTTAATCAGCGTATTGGCGTCTAACTCGCCATTCACCGTAAGCCCGGAATCCATCTGAAAACACTTAACAGCCTCGCTCAAAGCGCTGTCATATACTTTAGCGTCAGCGCCGGGCTCAGATTTATAGCCTAAATACGACAGTACATCCCTGACTGCGGGCAGCGCGTCGCTGGCCTCGCTTTCGTTCAAAACTACAGATTCCGTTATCAAATCGGGCATAGTTACCGGTATATCGGGGGTAACGCCGACTTTATTGATCTTATCGCCGCTTCGGCGCAAATATTCTTCCGTGGTAAACTTCAAAGCCCCTCCCGACGGCATAGGGTATAAAGACTGAATAACACCCTTGCCGTACGTCTTTTCTCCGACAATTACCGCGGCTTTAGAGTCCTGAAGAGCCGAAGCCAGCACTTCGGCGGCCGACGCGGTACCTTGATCCGTTAAAACAACAATCTTCTCAAACGGCTGTTCTTCCAACTTGGATACTATTTCCATAGTGTTGCCCAACTTATCTATAGTGAACATGATCGGCCCTTTAGGGACTATCCGGTTGCAGATCTTTATTACGGAGTCGGCATACCCTCCGGGGTTTCCGCGCAGATCAATAATAACCCGTTTAACGCCCTGCCCGCGCAGCTCGGTTACCAGTTCCCCGAATTCGCCGTCTGTCTCGCTGCCAAACTCGCTGATGACAATATACCTTAACGCGCTGTTATCACGTTTTTTTGCCGAATCCAGTATATCCTCAAACTCGGTGGAAGCAACTGTCCTTACCGCGATCTCCTGCTTTTGTATAATTTTTTCGAAAACTTCCGTCTCATGCTGAACTTTCAGCGTGACAGTATCCGACTCGCCGATTATTGCCAGGATCTCATCCAGCGACAATCCTTTTATAGCTTTTTTATTTACCTCTAGCAGTATATCGCCTTTCATCAGCCCGGAGGCTTCAGCGGGACTGCCCGGCAGCATACCGCTTATGACAGCGACGTTATTGTCTGAAATATCCAGCGTTACGCCGATGCCATACATTTTACCCGAGAAGCTCGTTTCCAGCTCGTCTAATTCTTCCAATGTAAGATAAGCGCTGTAAGGATCCAATGAATCCATCATACCGCGCAAAGCGGATTCATATAAGTACTTCGGAGATAACGCCTCTCCGACATAACGTTCCATAAGCAAATCCATTACATCCGCCAACAATTCCCCCGCTAACCGCGTCTTATCGGAATCGGTAAGGACTGCGTCTTCCGCGCGTACGCTTATCGGCGTGAACAGACATACAACGACGGCGATCCAAAGGAACCCTTTTTTCATACTACTCCTCCAACTTCCAGGGCGTGTCTTAATACTGCCGTAAATGGGTTTATCCTGTATAAAATTATGCGGTTTAACCGGACCGCTCAAACAGGCCCCTAGCCGACATAATTCACAATTTGTTCAGCGTAACTCGAGGCTATTCCTATACGCATATAATCTACCAGCCCCCTTATCATCGCGGCTGCTTCGGCTTTTGACACATATTCGCCGGGACGTATCCCGCCATCCGGCGCCGGTTTAATCAGCCCCAGGCGATAAGCTTCGTTCAGGCCCGGCCTGGCCCACCGCGCGATCTGACTGTCATCTGTGAAAATGGTGTTTATCGTCCGGCTTTGACCCAAACCGCCGATACCTAAGGCGCGTATTAAAATCACAAAAGCTTCCTGCCGTTCCAATAACGCGTCCGCGTAGAAAGCGCCGTCGTCCCTCCCGACGGCCACGCCGTTTCGATAAGCGGCCATCAGATACGGATAATCCGGACGGTCGGGCTGTACGTCCGGAAACACTATGGGCAGCGCCCGCGCTCGTCTGCCTCTGGGCGCGTTGACGACCGCGGTTTCGACAGGCATTTTAACAGCCTTCACCAAAGCGTCTACAAACTGAGCCCGCGTAATGGCCTGTTCAGGCTTAAAAAAAGATGGATCCCCGTCCAATATCTGCATGCTGAAGAGTTGACGGATATCTTCGAAGGCGGGGTTCCCTTTTAAGAATCCCACGTCAGCCGCAATCAACTGCTCGAACGTATTGCGCGTTGGAATATAGGCGCCCCCCTCCACAGGCTGATCGGGAAAAATAAGCGGCGCCTGCAGTATAGTATACCTCAGGCCGCTCCGAGTTTTCAGCACTTCTTTATAATTGCCGTCGAAACTAATAGCGTCAGGCTCATTCTCAGTATACCATAAAATTTTATTCGTCGATACGCCGGGGCGGATCTGATATAACATCTGCCAGTTATTACTAAGCAGAGCCGATTCCATCCGATGAACCTCAGCCCCTGACCACGCACAGGCGTATCCGTAAAACGAATCGGAAGCGTCAAGCGTCAGCGTGTCAGATTCTTCACCGGTTCCGCCCGAGGTATAAACGCTTCGGGCCGATATATCCCCCCGATAGTAGCCGACGCCGGGCGTTTCATGCTCTATTATGCTGACATCGAACCCCGACCGCGCCCTGTCCAAGCTGAAACCGACGCCGCCGACGGTTATCGTTTCGGTCCAATCGCGTACAGTATAGTCTTTAATCAGCTGCCTGCCTTCTCTGCGGTAATTTACGGTAAAAACAATATTTCTGTTAATGCTGACGTCCGTGCCCGAAGCCACGGATGGGTATACATGCAGCATCTGCGCGTAATTCCCGTTCGGCGTGTCCGGAATGACCCCGTTCGCGCCGGACACCTCCAGCACGCCGGTAAATTCAACCGGCCGGCCCGTAAGAAACACGATCTCCTTATACACGAAGGTCCGCGTTTGATTGGGGTTGCTCTCAGCGCGCGCGTCGCCCGACACTAATGTTTCCATCGTTTTCGGCAGCCTCCGGCCCTCGGATATACCGCCGAAAAACCCCATATCACCCGGCAAAGCGTATACTTTCGGTGAAAGCGCGGCAACGCAGGCCGTGCAGATTATTATAAACATCAGCGGTCTTCTCATATCTGTCACCCGTTGTTCATTACGTCTTCAGCGTTCCACGGATACAATATAACCCGTGATTTCCATGCCGGGGGCGATCTGCGCCGGCAGGCTGTTTGTCAATACGCTCACATAATCGCCCGGACGCAGCGATTGCCATTCGGTCACGGTGTTTTCCGTAACGATAATCGCGTTCGGCGCCAGTTTTACAGCGGCCGTCGCGTTGTTATTACTTATGAGCCGCCATTTGCCCGTATCATTTTCGTAATAAGCCGTATCGCGCAAAGAAAGGATTCCGGATTCATTCTGATAAACAACGCCGCGGACGGATTCGTCGCAGTAAGGCGCGTCCACAACGCGGGCCGCGCGCGCGCCGTCCAATACAATATTGAACACTTTTCCCACAGCCGAATTGCCCGTGTACCCTCTGAAGGGATAAGCGGGCTGAATGCCGTCCATGCTCACGAACAGCGTTTCACCGTCAATGGCGTATAGGCGCCTGACAGGCGTATAACTCCACTGCGTACCGTGCAGCAGCGACATGGACTCAACCCTGAAACCCTGCCCCTCATTAACCGCCGATACGCGGCCTCTGGCAATCATTATTCCGGATGTATCGGGCAGCGGCGCCACATCCACCACCGCCGCGGCGTCCGCGCCATTCAGGCTGATTGCGGCATAGTCGGAAGGCAGTATGTCGCGCGCGCCGGCAAGGCGTCCGTGACGGCGAACGATAGCGCCGGGATCGGCGAATATATACGCGCGGTTTCCGGATATATAGAATCGTCCGCTGCCGTCCGCGCCTAACACCACATCCGGCGCCAGCAGTTCATCGCGCCCGCTTCGGAAGGTAACTTTCTTTACGCGCTCGCCGGCGTAATTATCCTCTAAAGCGGCGTAAACCTGCCCCTGCGCGCGTCTTAGGCGTTTTTCGGCGTAATCCGCACAAACACGCATGTTACCATAATAATACTCTGTGTCATTTCCCGCAAGGAGGAATTGTTCAACCTGTTTGGCATTCACCCATCCGGTTTTGGACAGCGTGCGGGTATTCTGCAGAATCAGCGTATTCTGCGCCGCGTCGATTCCGCCCAGCCTGCCCATGACAATCCGGCTGATATAGTGCGCTCCGCCCTCAATATTGATCTCTTTTACGGTCTCAAGTATCCTGCCCGGTTCCGGAACCACAGAGCAAACCAGCATCTTGACCCAGTCGCCCGGTTTTATATCCGCGCCGTTGGCGGGGTTTCCGGATTTTGAGATATAAACGGAATCCGCTGCGGTATACCAAGATGTCTGATCATCCTCGTATTCTATCAGCATATCCGACATCCGGCCGTGGCGGCGAAATTCTTTTATTTTGCCAAATACGGCGCGGTAATCCGCGTACGCGTAGATCTCCGTCAATATATCGCTGTCGGCGGGATCCGTACGGAAAGACACAATGTCGCCCGCCGAAACAGATTTAACGCCCGCGTCCGTTGGATCAAACCCGCTTGTCTTAAACATGGAGTCGATATAGCCCGTTTCATCCGCCGTGTCATAGTTCGCTTTCCGCTCGGCAAACACGCTGCCGGAAAAATATCGCTTATCAAGGATTTCCCGATCCTGGCTTAATATACTGATATACCCCAGAGCGGGATTATTCTCAAGCACAATGCCGTACGTTTCGTTTACAAGCGTAGGTTCCCCCAGAAACTCAATGCTATCCACAATATTATTCTTAAGCGACAACTCAACGCGGCTGCCAACGGGCAGCGCCGACGGATCTCTTTTTTGTTTGGCGAACCGGATATAAGCGGCATTATCGTCCATACCGTACAAATTCGCGGCCATTGTATACTCATATGTTTTATTGGCGGCGTCGCGGATAGTAATCGTCCCCTTGTTCATATCAACCGACCGCAAAGCACCGCTCACCGTTTTCATGCTCAGGTAAAGCGAGTTAACCGCCTGAACATACAGTAGGGTATAGTCGCCGGTACGCACTAAATATTCTATTTCGTCCCCCTCACGCAGCGAGGAGAGTCCGCTAACAATACCGTCACGCAGCACTACGGCGTCTGTACTTCCTGACGCCGGGGAGGAGGAGCGCGTTAAACTGTATCGTAAGACATCTATCTTCCCGTCCGCGGCTCGCACGTATATATCGCGGTTAAGACCCGCCGAGCCGGTGGTTACATTTTGCGCGTCCCTTATACCCCCTATCGTGCCGTTTTTTTTCTGAACTCCAATCAGCATATAGTAAAAAACATCCATGTTTTTAAGAACCTGAGCCATTTCGGCGCGCGTAAGCGAAGCTTTCGGCCGAAAACGATTATCCCCGTCCCCATTCATTATTTGTGCTTCCGTCATAATTTCAACGGCGTTAATCCATTCGGGGTTTATATCCTGCCAGTCAGCGAACCGATATATGCTCTGCTGCGTACGGCCCAGCTGAAACACGGCGGCGTTAACGCCCTGCAAGGTTCGCAGGATCCAGTCCGCCGCCTGTTCCCGCGTTACGGGCGCGCCGCGGATAAAATTCGCGGCGGGATCCAGCAGCGTCTGATCCTGCGCTGCCGCGTCATTGAATTGATCCTGCGTTATCAGTCCTATGTCCAGGGCCTGGCTCAAATATCCCAACTCCCACAGGGTCATGATGGGCGTATTAGCCGGCAGAGTATTCCTGAGCCGCAGCGCCGCGTCATGGGAGAGTTCCTCCATATTTATGGCGCGCAGCAAATAGCCGATGGCTTCCCCGTTGCCGACGGGCGCGCTCGGGTTGAATGTATCGCCGTAACCCTTTATCAGGTTCAGCGCTCCGCCGCGCACAACGGCGTCTTTAGCCCAGAACCCGTCCGGAAGATCGTCGAAATCCAGATTGGCGATTAAGTCAGAAGCTTCCGCCCGGCCCGAGTAAGTGTTCGCGGCGGGATCGGTGAATATGAAGTCGTCCGTATCCGCAAAGGCGGAAGCGGGCATCAGCGATAATAATAAAACAAAAATGAACAGACTTTTTCTCATAAGCGTCTCTCCCGGAATGCATTATAATTATTATCGGCAAAAACATACTGAAAATGCATTAAAATGAAAATTAGGCTGTCTGATGGAGATAAAAAACAGAAATAGATTTTTATCAGAATATCATAATTTAATTCTGTATATATTATTCTTGATTAATTTCAAAATTTTGCTATAATAAATATGAGAATTATTATTATTCTCATATTAGTCCGCAGAAAGGATAATCCTATGAACATTACAGGAGTTTTTATTGGTTTAGCAGCGTTTGTTATAATAGGCGCGTTTCATCCGATTGTCATTATGACGGAGTATCATTTTGGCAAAAAAGCATGGCCGCTGTTTCTCGCGGTTGGAACCATATCCTGTACTGTTTCGCTATTTGCCGGCAGCGGTTTGTTTTCATCCCTGCTCTCGATACTGGGTTTTACCGCATTTTGGAGTATTAAAGAACTCCACGATCAGGAAGAGCGCGTAAATAAGGGCTGGTTCCCGGCAAACCCCAAGCGTGGAGAGCAAACACGGCGGACGCATAATTAAAACGCTCTCACGCACTTATCACTAGAAGCGGGGTAAAATCCGAGGAGAAGCTGTCGGCGTTGATTTAACGATCAGCTATATCTGCGAGAATTGCGACGGAAAGGAGACGCCCACCGATGAATGAAAGCAAGTCTAAAGCGGCGGAGTTCGCAGAATCTGTGTTCGACGCGCTGTATCTTTCAGCAGGTCTGTCTATCGCTATATTCCTGATCGCCTCGGCTGACGCAAACCATACGCGCACGCTGTACGGCGCTATGGCTTTAACGCTTGTTGCGGGCGACGCGTTTCATCTCACGCCCCGCGCCCTTTACATAAAGTTTAAGGGTCGCGCGCGGCTTGCCCGTGCCCGCGGAATCGGTCTGTGCGTAACGTCCGTCACCATTACGGCGTTTTATGTGCTGCTCTACGAGGTATATCTCTCTCATTACGGCATCCCGCGTGTTATGGCTCTGTCCACGCTGATCTACGCGCTTGCCTTCGTACGCGTGATTTTGTGCCTGCTGCCGGCGAATAACTGGCTGGGCGGGGAAACACGGGAAAACCGTATGGGTTTGTACAGAAACATACCATTTATAATACTGGGATTGATTATCGCGATCCTTTTCGCGGAAAGAAGGATTTCGGGGGAAGGCGGTCCGCTAAGCCTGATATGGCTGGCAATCATCCTCAGTTTTGCGTTTTATATACCTGTCGTGCTGATGGTCAAAAGGCGTCCGGAGGTCGGTATGCTGATGCTGCCCAAAACCTGCGTATACATATGGATGCTGATTCTGGGGCTTTCCGTGTAAATATAGAGTATTTTAATAAATATTAATTATGAAAGGAAAAAAATATGTACGAAGAAAAAAAACTTACTGAAGAAAAAAAACTTACTAATGAAGTCGGCGCTCCTGTTCCGGATAATGAGAACGCAATGACTGCCGGGCCGCGCGGCCCGGTCCTTTTACAGGACGTATGGCTGCTGGAAAAGATGGCCCACTTTAACAGGGAAGTTATACCCGAACGCCGAATGCACGCCAAGGGTTGGGGCGCTTACGGCAAGCTGACCGTAACGGGCGACATTTCGGAGTACACGCGCGCAAAGGTATTGCGGCCCGGTAAAGTGACGGAATGCTTCATACGCTTCTCCACAGTGGCGGGTGAACGCGGTGCGGCTGACGCGGAACGAGATATCCGGGGCGTGGCTTGTAAATTTTACACAGATGAAGGCAATTGGGACCTGGTCGGAAATAACACGCCGACATTTTTCATTCGTGACGTACATAATTTCGCTGATCTCAACCGTGCCGTAAAACGTGATCCGCGTACAGGCATGCGTTCGGCCCAAAACAATTGGGACTTTTGGACGCTGCTTCCCGAGTGTTTTCATCAAATAACCATTGTCATGTCCGACAGGGGTATACCCGCAAGCTTCCGGCATATGCACTTCTATGGAGAGCACACGTTTTCGCTCTATAATGACAGGAATGATCGCATATGGTGCAAATTTCACTTTCATACTCTGCAAGGCGTCAAGAACCTTTCCAACGAGGAAGCGGAAAAGATCAGCGGTACGGACAGGGAAAGCCACGGCAGGGATCTGTTCGAGGCGATTGAACGGGGCGATTTTCCCCGCTGGAAAATGTACATCCAGATTATGACGGAGGAACAGGCAAAGAATCACTATGAAAACCCGTTTGATATCACAAAGATCTGGAAACACAGTGAATTCCCGTTAATTGAGGTCGGAGAGCTGGAACTCAACCGCAACCCGGAGAATTATTACGCGGAGGTGGAGCAATCGGCGTTCGCGCCGGCGCACGTCGTACCGGGCATAGGTTTTTCACCGGATCGGCTGCTGCAAGGTCGGCTGTTTTCATACGGCGACGCCCAGCGTTATCGCCTTGGGGTCAATCACAGCCTGATTCCCGTTAACCAGGCTAAGTGCGAGGTCAACGACTCTCACAGAGACGGGGCCATGCGTGTAGACGGCAATTATGGCCGTACGCCCGCCTACACGCCGAACAGTTACGGCGTATGGGCGGCGCGGCCAGAAGTCTCGGAGCCGCCGCTCAATTTGGAAGGCGCCGCCTATCGCTATGATCCGAAAGACGACCCCACCGACGACTGTTTCCGCGCCGGCGGCGACCTCTACAGGCTGATGACTGAAGATAAACGGGCGGTATTAATCGCGAACACGGCCGCCGATATCGCGCCTGTCACGGAAAATATCAAATACCGCCACGCGGTTCATTGCCTGTTGGCTGATCGGGAATACGGCGAGCGGATTACCGCCTCCCTCGGATTGGATATGGATCGGGTAACGCGGCTGTCAAAGCTGAGTAATAACGAATTGCTCAAAGTGACTCTGTAATTGTAAAAGTTCCGGCATACAGAAGCGCAAAAACTCCTCAATCGGCATAGTATATAACATTGGCTTGGCTAACACGCCGAGAGGAGGCGGGCTTTGGAAACTCTTGTATTTGGCGGGGACGAAAGAAATCTTTACTTATATGAAATGCTGAAGGAAGAAATTAAGGATGTACGGTTGACGGGCTTTTCCGCGTATGAAACCAAATATGTGGAAAACACTGTGGATACAGCCGAAGCGATAAACGGCGCGGATATTATCATCGGGCCGATCCCTTTCAGCAAAGGTCAGCTTATCAATACCCCCTGGAACAGGGAGCAGGTAAAGATAAAAGATTTTTTTTCCGCCGCACGCTCCGGGCAGACTCTGCTGGGAGGGCGTTTAAGCCGTGACGCGCTTACGCTCGCGCAGGAGAACGGCGTCAGAACCGTCGACATACTGGAATGTGAAGGTTTGGAGGTTTTAAACGCCATTCCCACTGCGGAAGGCGCGATTCAGATCGCTATGGAAAATACGAAGATAACCATTCATTCCAGCAATATACTTGTGATGGGGTTTGGCAGAATCGGCAAAATTCTCTGTAAGACGCTGCGCGGTTTGGGCGCGAATGTATATGCGCTGGCCAGAAAGCAGTCGGATTTATCCTTTATCGCCGCGTATGGTTACGAAGGCGTCACACTTAACAGCCTTCCGGGTATTTTAGGCAATATGGACATTATCATAAATACGATACCCAACGTTATCTTGGACAAAGACAACATCTCTTATTTAAATAAGCGTGTATTAATCATAGAACTGGCTTCAAAGCCATTTGGCGTTGACATTGAGGAAAGCCGTAAAGCCGGTCTGAATGTGCTGTTTGCTCCATCGCTGCCCGGAAAGGCGGCGCCTCTTACATCAGCTCGGTATATCCGGAAGGCCATTGATAATATTTTTCGTGACACGGTGGATTGAGGATGATATGGTATGAAGCGATCACTTCAAGGAATAAGAATCGGATTCGTCATAACAGGATCGTTTTGCGCCATGGCGGATGCGTTTGAGCGGATGCAGCTCCTGAAAAACGCTGGCGCGGATATTCAGCCTGTTTTATCGTATCACGCGGCGGATCTGGACACAAGATTTATCACGTCTGAGGACTTGAAAGCTAAACTGCATGAGATCACAGGCCGCGAAGCTATCGAAAGCATACCGGCGGCGGAACCGATTGGCCCGCAAAAAACGCTCGACATAGTTTTGGTTCTGCCTTGCACAGGCAGCACTATCGCCAAGATTGCGCTCGGCATTACAGACACGCCGGCCACTATGGCCGTAAAAGCCCATCTGCGCAACGAGCGGCCGGTGGTCATCGCCATTTCCAGTAATGACGGCCTAAGCGCCAACGCAAAAAACATCGGCGCACTGTTGAATACAAGAAATATTTATTTCGTGCCCTTCTATCAGGACGACCCGGTGAAAAAGAGCAGGTCGCTGGCGTATCACGGCCCGTCGGTCGTAGCGGCTTTAGAAGAAGCGCTGGACGGACGACAGACACAACCGGTTTTGTATCGGTAAAATCTCCTCTAAAAAGCCCCAAAAAGGTGTTATATAAACCTTTCTGGGGCTTTTGAATATTATCGCGAAATTGTATAGTGCGCGTCGTTAACATTACAGATATTCGGTTACACGCAGCGAGCGAATACGTCTATAGTGAGTTCTTTACCAATGTTTTCAATCTAAACTAGTGATTTGTTTCCAAGTTGAAAAACATATTGCTGTATTGTGTCGAATATGCTATACTGTTTTTGTTATGAAATAAAGCTAAATGTAAATTAATAAAAAAATAATTAAGGAATGGAGTGAATTTAATGGAATTTGGAAAAACTTTGAGACCCGGGCTTGTCCAAATACGCGTACTGGATTTGGAAAAAACACTGGATTTCTATACAAACATTCTTGGCCTGGATATTGTGGGGCAAACATCTGACGGTCGTGTAATGCTGAAAGGTTATGACGAATTTGACCACCACAGCGTTACTTTGCGCAAGGCGGACGAAGCCGGTCTGGATTATGTAGGCTTTAAAGTTGACAGCCGTGATACGCTGGAACTTATGGCGCGGCAAACGTTAGGGTTCGGATACCGGGTGCACGAGATACC
>JAITDJ010000108.1 GCA_031282635.1 Clostridiales bacterium | reverse complement strand
CTTGTCATGATAATATTAAACTGGGAAAAAGGCAAACAAAAGTGCAAGAAGTCGTTCGTTTTTCATATTTTTTCTCCCCCTTGGCAAGCCCCCGCAAAACAGCGGGGGTTTTGTTTTGCCAGGATCCGAACAAGAAGAGCAGGTGAAGCCTATGCCCAAGAGAAAGATAAAATCGCAAAAAGAAATGGCCGAGAAATGGGAGCTTTATAAATTCGAGTGCAATAACAAAATGGTGCTCACGCATGACTTTTCGGCCAAAAACAGCGAGTTTGTAAGCAAAGAGCTCAGGCGCTCCGTGACTTACACGATAGAGGGCTTTTGCGTGTTTTTGGGCATTTCCCGCAATATATTTTATGAGACGTATACAAAAGATCCTGCTTACTGTGACATTGTAACGCGCATACGTGAGGAGTGCGAAAACGACGCCCGCGAAAAGTTTGAGCTCTCTGTAATCCCTCCCCAGCTGGCCGCACTCTGGATGTCGAAATATGGCTATAGAGTTAATAAGGACGAACCGAACTCTTCTAATTCATCTGCCGAAGCCGCGCTTAAATTTGTCGCTGACGTCATAAATAATATCAATACTCCCGCTCCGGCGCGGAATCTGAACGATTTAGAGGGCAGTGAAATTGAACAGCCTTAAGCCATTTTCGGCGCGTCAGGCGGCATATATCAGGCGTTGCACAACTGCGTGGCTTAATGTGGCCGAGGGCGGCAAGCGCTCAGGGAAAAACGTTATACAGGCTGTCGCGTTTTGCGCTCACCTTGAAACTCATCCCGACAAACTTCATGTAGTGGCTGGGGTGTCGGAGAGCGCCGCCCGGCTCAATGTTATAGACTGCAACGGCTACGGCGTCAAAAATTATTTTGATGGCCGCTGCAGGGCGGGAAAGTATGAAAACCGGGAATGTTTATATGTCCGAACTAAAACAGGGGAAAAGGTTATACTGATTTTCGGCGGCGGCAAAGAGGGAAGCCAAAGCGCCGTCAAAGGCAATACTTATGGCATGGCTATGGTTACGGAGGCCAACGAGTGCAGCATGAGCTTTGTTCAGGAGCTTTTAGACCGGACATTGAGCAGCGGTAACCGCAAAATCTTTCATGACCTGAACCCCAAAGCTCCGGCCCATTGGTATTACACTGATTTTCTGAACTTTCACGAGTTGAAGCAATCGGAAAATCCGGGCTATGGGTATAATTACGGGCACTTCACAATCGCGGATAATTACGCGTTCAGCGACGCCCAAATTAAAGAGCTGTTAAACACGTATGACAAGACTTCAATGTGGTATGCCGCCGATATACGCGGCCAGCGCGTGACAGCCATAGGGCGCATATATCCTTCATGGGGAGCGGCTAACGTTATAACTCCCGAAAAACTCCGGGACTTTAGTTTTACAAATTTCTCCATAGGCATTGACATAGGAGGCACGGACGCGACTGTAGCAACGCTTGTGGGATTCACGCGGGATTACAGGCAAGCTGTTTTGATAGACGGATACTACCACAAGCAAGGCCGCGAGACTGGCAAGACGCACCGCATTTACGCTTTGGATATACTAGACAAGGTTAAAACTTGGGTGGCGGTATACCCGGTTGTAGCTCGCTGCGGGGTGTTTGTGGAATCCGCCGACAAATTATTCAGAACTGAATTTAAACACCAGCTGGACAGCGCGGGCTTAAATCTTATGCAGGTGATACCTTCATATAAAAAAGACGGCATAGAAGACCGTATAAGACTGCAAAGCATTTTAATTTATGAAAACAGACTTCTTGTGCGCTCTGAATTGGCGCCATGGATAACGGCCTATACAAGCGCCGTATGGAACGAAAAAGATAAAGAAAAGGGAAACTGGGTGAGGGTTGACGACGGCAGTTACCCTGTTGACTGTCTGGACAGCGCGGAATACGCCATACAGCCATACAAGACAAAACTGCTCAATGTGAGGTGATGTATATGTTTGAAAAAGTCAAAAAATGGATAACTGACAGATTGACCAGCCTGATTCAGGTTGTACCCGCACAGAACTCAGGCCTTTATATCACATCGCCTTACACCTTCGCGACGCAATGTATAATTAGCCAAACCTGGTACGGGGGCGAACCCGCCGAACTGGATCAATTATATAAACAGACGGACGACGAGTTAAGCAACGTCAATTTCTGGGCTGCCGCTTCCACAACAGGAATAAATTTCCGGAAAATACACAGCGGCTTGCCCGCTCTTATAGTTAACACATTGTCCGGTATTGTCGGGGCAGACCTGGCGGAGATATCAAGCGATAATCCGGAGATTGACGCTTTGTGGAGCGGGATAACGCAGGATAACAGTCTGTTCGGCCTGCTCGATGCCGCAATCGCAGATGTTCTTGTATACGGAGACGGCGCGGCAAAGATAGGCTTTGACCCGGAGCTAAGCCCATACCCCATTATTGAGTTTTATCCCGCTCCGGATGTAGAGTTTGAATACACGCGCGGACGGCTTAAAACCATATGTTTCTTAACGAAATTCAGCGAGCGGAACCGCGATTATATTTTAGAGGAGCGCTACAGCGAAGGCGCTATTGAATGCGTTGTGCACGGCGTCGACGGCGATTATCCGGTTGAGAACTTCCCGCGTTTAATCAACAAAGGCTTTGTTTCCCATTACGCTTTCAGCGGGGATTACATGCTTGCCGCGCCTCTTGTATTTTTTTGCTCAAAGCGTTATCCCGGTCGGGGAAAAAGCATATTTGAAGGCAAATACGGCGCGTTTGACGCGCTCGACGAGGTAGTGTCGCAATGGATTGAGGACACGCGCGCGGGACGCATGAACACGTATATCCCGGAATCAATGATACCGCGCAGCCCTGAAACAGGCGTCCCGCTTAAATCCAACCCTTTTGACAACAGGTTCATCAGTATTCCCGGCAGTTTGGCCGAGGACAGTACGGACAAGATCGTGCGCGAAAGAGCGGACGCGCGCGCGGAGAGCTTGCAGGCCACATACGCGGCGTTTCTGGAGCTGGCCTTACAGGGAATATTAAGTCCGTCCACACTGGGGATTGACCTTAAAAAAACTGACAACGCCGAGGCGCAGCGCGAAAAGGAAAAGACAACAGTCAATACGCGCGGCCGCATAGTATCCGCTTTGCGCGATTTTGTGACCGGGCTTGTGAGAATTTGCGTTAATCTTTATTTCAGCACTCAGGGCCGCACGCCGCCCAAATTTGAAGCGTCCGTTGTTTTCGGCGAATATGCCAACCCCTCATTTGAAAGCCGGGTTGAGACTGTAGGGAAAGCCAAATCATACCAGATAATCAGCGTAGAGCGCGCTGTTGAAGAGCTGTGGGGCAGTGATTTAGATGATGAGGAAAAAGCGGCGGAAGTCCGGCGGCTAAAGCTTGAAGACGGCTTAACTTACCCCGGTCCCGCGGAACAGGAGGCCGGTAACATGATATGAATGAGCTGGATATACTTCAAGCCTTGGAGGAACTAGAAGCTTTTATTGTTTCAAATTTGAGCGAAAGCCTGACGTCCAAAGACTGGGTGTTCCGGCGGGCTAAAGCTTATCAGGATTATATGAAAAAAGTTCGCGCTATAGTCCGAAAATATGACTTTGGAGAACTTTTTCAGGATAAGTTAATCCGCATGTACAAGCGCTTTCTGAATCTGGAAAAAATTGATATCCGAAAACACCTGCACATCGGATTGGCTGAGCGTGAAACTCCTGTAATAATCAACGAGGCGCGACTAAAAAAACTGTTCGCGGAATACGTCCGGCGGATGAGCGAAGCCACAAAGTCAACTAACATCTTGAGACAGGCGAGCGACGTTTACAGACGGGCTGTTCTGGCCGGGGAAGCCGCGATGTCCACCGGAACCGTAAACCTTTGGGAAGCCATCGACATGTCCGTCAATGAGTTTTTAAAGCGCGGCCTCGTCACTGTTCCATACGCTAACGGGGCGCGAATGCAAGCCCGTTCATATGTTGAAATGGCTTTGCGAACCGGCGCCATACGCGCCAAACTTCACGCGGACGGCGACGCGCGGCGGGCCTATGGGGTTTCGCTCGTGCTGGTGTCGCAGTACGGGGCTTGTTCTGATATATGCCTGCCGTGGCAGGGAAGAGTGTATATTGACGACGTTTTTTCAGGGGGCAGGCCAGGCAGATATAATTACCCGCTTTTATCCGAGGCTGTAGCGGCGGGACTTTTTCATCCTAATTGCAGACATACCAGCAACACCTATTACGAAGGCATCACGAAGATACCGCCGCCGGTAAATCCGGAAAAAGCGGAGCGGGCATATAAGCTTGAACAGCGCCAGCGGTATATTGAACGGCAAATCAGATCATGGAAGCGCCTAGAGGCGGGGAGCGCGGACGATAAAAAAATAGCTAGAAGCAAAGCAAAAGTAAAAGAATGGCAGGAAACGTTAAGAGACTTTATCAGCGCGCATCCCGAAACACTGAGGCGAGACTACGAGCGCGAACAAATATAAAGTACCCTTGCGAACACAGGGATATAAAATTGGAGGTTTTATTAATGGCAGACCCGATACCGGAAATAAATTTATCTCCGGCGGACACATCGTCGGAGGCAAAACCGCCCGAAAAGATTTTCACACAGGCGGATGTTGACAAAATAATCCAAAAGCGGCTTGCTGAGGAGCACAGAAAAGAAGGCGCGGCAAAACCTGCCGCCGAAGAAGCGGAAGAACTAAGAGAAAGGCTTCAGACGGCGCAGGACAAAAGTATCTCTGGCGCCATCCGAACAGCTCTTGCTTTGGAGGGGATACGCGACAAAAACGCGACGGCGCGTATTGCACGGCTCATAGACAGGGCAAAATGTGCGGACGCAGGCGGCGAGCCGGACGAGAGCGCAATAGAAAAAGAAGTGGCGGCCCTAAAAAAAGAGTATCCTGAACTGTTTGGAACGGCAGGCAAAATCGGCGGGAGCATGGACCAGGATAAACAGGCCGAGGCTAAGCAAATAAGCAAGATTTTTGGCAATATAAAAATTTAAAGGAGTGGTTTAATTGGCTAATACTGTAAATTATGCGACTATTTTTGAACGGGAAATTAATCAAAAATACGCGCGGGAACTCTTGACGACGGAACTCACATCGCAAGGCATCCGATTTATCGGGGGAAACACCATCAAAATCCCCTATGTAAGCGTAGGCGGCTACAAAGAGCACAGCCGCGCGGGAGGCTTCAACCGTCAGCCCGTTGCGAATGATTTCCAGACGGCGACGCTTGCGTTTGACCGTGACGTAGAATTTTTTGTTGACGCTATGGATGTGGATGAATCAAATCTGGCTCTTTCGGCGGCCAACATTACCAATGTTTTTATTACGGAACAGGCCATACCTGAAACGGACTCCTACAGAATATCCAAACTGTATGCGGATTTCGTGGCGCAGGGCGGCGCGGTTGACGGCACAGCGCTTGACGCCACTAACATAATACAGATATGGGACACCGCTATGCAAGCCATGGATGACGCCGGCGTACCTGCCCAGGGACGAATTGTCTATGTCACTCCGGCAGTCAACACTTTGTTTAAAAACGCCTTTGCCGGCTCAAGGAGCCTTATCGCGCCTGATAACGGCAGGATATACCGCGCTGTGCACAATCTTGACGACGTAACAATCAAGATGATCCCGTCTGTGCGGATGAAGACGGCATATGACTTTTCGGACGGCTGGACGCCCGAAAGCGGCGCGCTGCAAATCAACTTCATTCTGATACACCCCACAGCGGTTGTCGCGGTTGATAAACATCAGTATATCAAGCTCTGGCCGGAGGGCAGCCACACTGCGGGAGACGGCTATTTGTACCAGAACCGCAAATATGGGGATCTATTCCTGCTGAAAAATAAGGTTGACGGCGTATATATCAATGCCGAAGCGGAAGCCGAACAAGGAAGCGGCGGCAGTAGTGGAAATGGAAATTCAGGCACATGACAATTCCATTTTTAAGCGTTGAGGAACTTCGCAGCGGCAGCGCCGCGAAAATTCCGGAGGACAAAACCGACGAGCAATTAACGGCTATGCTTGAATTAGCTTCCAGAATGCTTGACAGTATTTGTTTTTGCCGGATTAGCGCCCGTGAATTGACCGAAAGGCAAACAGAATTAATAAAAGCGGCTATGGTTTTGCAGATTACTCACATGCTTGAAGCTGAAATTTACGGGGATTCGGGAAGCGCTATGCGAGGGAGCTGGTCATTGGGCGATGTGTCCATGAGTGCGCCTGCGGGAAAAGCGGATAACACGCCGTTAGCTAATTATTTGGAGCAAAGGGGCATAGCGCGGAACGTTTATAGTTTGTTGCTTGATACTGGACTTGGATGGAGGGGCGTTTAATGGTCAAAAAATTACCATTCCCAAACTGGGCGCTCAAAACCGACGCTATAGTACAGCTCAACACTCCTGAACTGGCCGAAACCGGCGAAAGCCCTTCGGCGCTGGTTTACAGCGGCAAATGCCGCTATATCGAAAAGCCTAAAACTGTACTGGGCGGCGGCGCGAAAACAGTACAGCCGGACAGCGCGTGTATATTCTGCGGCGATATCGCGCCGGAATTGCCCATAATAACAGACGGTACAACGCTGGTGAACGGCTGGACATATACGATTTCAGGCGCATACCGCGCCCGGAATCCGGACGGCTCCGTGCACCACACGACGCTATATCTCAACAGGTGATAAGATGCGCGTAAAAGTGACCATTGACCGGCAGGGGCTTAAAAAGTTAAGCGACACCGCCGCACGGGTTTTGGAGATGTCCGCGGACGCCTGCCTGACAGAAATTGTAAGTGGCGGGACAATCCCGTTTGACTATGGCACGATGCAAAATGTTCAGACTTTCGCGGACACAAGCGAGGCGCGCGAGGGCAAATTCAGCATTGTCACACAGGCTCCGCAAGCCGAACGGCTGTATTTTCATCCCGAATATAATTTCCAGACGGTAAACAATGCCAATGCTGGCGCGGGATGGTTCGATGACTTTATAAAATCCGGCAGGGTAAAGGATATTATTGCCGCCATGTATAACAAATTGAGGGGCAAAAATTGGTAAGATTATATGATGTTCTTGAGTGGCTTAAAACAATATACCCCTATAATTATACAGCGGGTAAAATAGATAGGACAAGGCAGGAAACTATCTGCGCGCTTTCGCGCAACGCTAACGAAAATAAGCCTTATAGTATCAATGGGAAGTCATATTACTGCAAAGGAATAAGGCTTATACTCCGCGCCGGCAAGCGGTCGGACGAATCCGAAGCTAAAGCGGGCGAGCTGTTCGGGCTTTTATACGCTTTGAGCGGGGATGTTTTCAGTTTAGCCGGATTGGACTGTTTTATACAGCTTGTATATTCCGAACCCGTAAGTCTGTATACTGACGAAACCGGAGTATATGAATACGCGATAGATTTTGATTTATATGTAAATAAAGGAGCATAACAAATGGTATATCCTGTAAACAAAGTTAAATTCACAGTAGGAATAAAAGGTCTTGCGTCTACTGCTGATGATATGAAAATAGTCAGAGACGCAGAAACTTTTACCCTTGCATTTGATAACGGGGTGGAGGAGTGGAACCCCATGGATCAGTCCGGCTGGGTGCGCCGCCTCCTGACTTCTAAAAGCATTACTGTGACGCTTGACGGCAAGCGGAATGTGGGCGATCCCGGGAACGACTATATAGCAGGCCTTGCCTATGCGAACGGCGAAGACGCTACAACGCTTGTGAATATCGAATTCCCGAACGGAGATGTCCTTGTGGTTCGGGGCGTGGTCAACGTCAAGGAAAACGGCGGCGGCGACAGCACGGCTGTAGGCGCTTTGTCGTGGGAGCTTATGAGCGACGGCGAGCCGACATATACCGTGTATAAGGAAGAGGGTAACTGAAATGGGTAAAATTTATACATTTGACGATAAATTGCTGACGGAAAAGCCGGTTATACGGATTAAAGATATTGATTTCGTCATCGATGACCGAAAGAAAACCCTTGATTTAGCACAGGAACGCATAAAAGAAAGGAGCGCAGGGGTACCCGAAGAAGAAGTCTTTATCCGTACTATTTTCGGGGAAGAACAGTATAAACAGCTTGAAAGCCTTAATCTTAGCGTTAGCGCATATATTGAACTTGCGTTATACGTCCATGCGGCGATGTTCGACCTGACTATTGAAGAAGCCCGCCGCCGATTTCGCGGAGCCGACCAGCAATAAAAGCGATTATTTTTACGACACTGACTTTGATGCTGATTTGATTGAGGTAAGTGTTGCAACGCAATATGGGGTGAGGCTCAGACAAGAAGCCGACACAATAACAGCCGCCGAATGGTCGAGGCTTGTGTCCGGTCTTATGGCCGAAACTCCTTTAGGGCGCGTTGTGTCTATACGCATGGAAAAAGACCGGAAAATAATAAGCAAATACGGATACACCGAACGGAAAATAAAGCGGGACTGGGAAATGTTCAAGTTTGGCCGCATGAGCGCCGGGCAAAAGGACGACAGTATCCGGGAATTGCAAAACATGCTAAAATCCATGTTCGGGAAAAGGGAGGAGTGAATCCGCTTGGCTGAGGGTACTAAAGTCGGGGCCGTTTATTTTGACGTAGACCTGAACAATAAAGATATTGGCAGTAAAGTAAAACAAACGGGCGGGCAGATTCAAAACCTCTTTTCCAAAGCATTTTCCAAAGGCGGCAAATCCATCAGCGACGGCCTCGGCTCTGCCATGTCAGGCGCGTTAAGCAGTATCGGCCCTATGGTGGCCGGGGCTTTTGCCGTGGAAAAACTAGTAGAATTCGGTTCCCAGTGCGTAAGCGTGGCCTCTGACTTAATTGAGGTGCAAAATGTAGTAGACGTGACTTTCGGCGCGATGTCCGGCGCGATTGACAGCTTTGCCCGCGATGCGGCGGATAAATTCGGGCTGACGGAGAAAGCGGCGAAGGAATACAGCGGCTATATGGGTTCTATGCTCAAATCAATGGGAATGACTACCGGGCAAAGCGCAAAAATGTCAACTGAATTAGCAGGGCTTGCAGGAGACATGGCTTCTTTTTATAATTTGGACACTGGAACTGCCTTTGAAAAAATCCGCTCCGGCATAAGCGGCGAAACAGAGCCGTTAAAGCAATTAGGCATTAACATGAGCGTTGCCAACATGGAAGCCTACCGCCTTGCGCAGGGCATAAAAACCTCATATTCTGAGATGAATCAGGCACAGCAGGCACTTTTGAGATATAATTATTTACTAGAAACAACCAGCGACGCGCAGGGCGATTTTGCCCGCAACAGCGGGACATGGGCTAATACTATGGCAAGGCTCAATCTGGAATGGAATAAATTCAAAACTCTTATAGGCCAGTTACTCATACCGCTTTTAAAACCTTTGTTTCAGGGACTTGTTCAAATATTAAAGGTTGTGAACGGTCTTATAGAATCATTGCTTAAGCTTTTCGGGATTGTCAGCGACGGCGGGCTAAGCATAGAACTACCCGAGGTAGACACCAGCGCGGCAGCTATCGACAGTCTGGCGGGGGCTTACGGCGATGCAGGCGACGCGGCGGAAGAAGCCGGAAAAAAAGCTAAGAAAGCCCATGGCTTTTTATTCGGCTTTGATGAGCTGAATAATTTACCGTGGCCGGAGGAAGAGGAGGAAACGGGAGGGGACGATTCATCCGGAATTTTTGACGGTGAATTGCCCATGACTATGAAAAAAATAGAAACTCCAAAACTTGATTTCAAATGGCCGGAATTCAAGTGGCCCGCTTTCCCGCCGTTTATTTGGCCGCCTTTCCCGCCGCTGCCTGAATTTTCTTTCGCAGAGGCTTTCGAGGCGGTTCAGGAGTTTGTAAAGTCGCTCTCAAATGTGTTTGAAAATGCGTTTTCAAAAGTCCCATCGTCTATCCAAGTTAACGCTCCGTCATATATCCCGGTTCAAGCCCCTTCCAATATTCCCGTTCTTGCTCCGGCAGGCATTCCCCTGCTAGTTCCTCCCCTACCCCCCATTCAGGTGCAAAGACCGGCTTGGGTTGTACGTTTTGAATCGAACCTAAATGCGTTTGGCTCTTGGATATCCGGGGCTATACCTCCAGCCAGTGCGCAATCCCCTGTATCCGCGCTTGGTGTGGAAGCGCTCGTCATTGCGGCGGCAACAGCGGCGGCTAATGTGGGAGCATTTGCGGAATCAATACGGCTTGCCTTGGGTAAAATACCTTCTTTCGGTGAGGTTTTTTCTTCTCTGCAAGCCAAAATATCCAGAATGCTTCCCAGTATGGATACTTTCAATGCCGCTTTTAATAAAATTCCCGATATTTGGAACAGCCTGACCACAACATTACAAACAGCGTTTGAAGCCGTTTCTCCTGTGAGACTTGGCGAAAAAATAAGGCTCTGGTTCGAAGGTCTTGATTTTTCCTGGCTGACCGAAGCATGGAACAGGATAACTGAGGGCATAAAAACAGCGCTTGATATCATTTCCCCTGTAAAGCTTGGTGAAAAAATTCGCGACTGGTTCATTGGACTTGATTTTTCGGGCATTACAAGCGCAGTCGAAGGAATTGACCTTGAAAGCATATTCCCTTGGCTGCTCGGCGGCGCGGGGGCAGTGGGCGCGGTAGCGATAGGCGAAAAAGTTTTGGAAACTTCGCTACAAGGTGCGACAAATGTTGCGGGAGTTGTTGACCTCAATCGTCCCATGGAAGAGTTTAAACGAAGTATGTATGGGGAAGCATACGAAGAGAGCGAGGCGCGTAAAAAAGCATACGGTGAATTCTTAGACTATGGTATAGATTGGTCTGATTTGGGTGGTACATTGACCAGATGGTGGAATAATATTAAAGATCAGTGGGATTACGATAGTAAACAAGATACTGCTTTAGTAAATTCTTGGGGGCAATCCAATTCTGTTGATGGTAGATTGAATATATCTGTAGATCCTAAATGGGAAGAGTTTAAAGCTAAAGTTTCAGAGACGTTTGAGACAATCAAGGCCAGCATTCAGAATGGTTGGGAGACTGCCAAGGCTACGGTTTCAGAGACGTTTGAGACAATCAAAGCCAGCATTCAGAACGGTTGGGAGACTGCTAAAGCTAAAGTTTCAGAGACGTTTGAGACAATTAGAACAGCTATATCCGGAAAATGGGGAACGATTAAAACCAATCTTTCAAAAACTTTTGATTCTCTTAGGGAATCAATTTCCAGTAAATGGGATGAAATTAAAGCTAATGTTTCAAAGGCTTTCGATACCCTGCGAACCTCCATATCTGATAAATGGGAAACGATTAAGACTAATATTTCAACGGTTTTCAACACCCTGCGAACCTCCATATCTGATAAATGGGAAACGATTAAAGCCAATATTTCAACGGTTTTCAACACCCTGCGAACCTCCATATCTGATAAATGGGACACAATTAAAGCCAATATTTCAACAGTTTTCAACTCCATAAGAACATCTATGTCCGACAAATGGGGGCCGGTTATGAGCATTGTCGCTACCGCTTTCAGTTCTATGAGGTCGTACATATCGGATAAATGGTTCACGATAAGGAGCAATATTTCCGTTGCTTTTGATTCTATGAGGTCGTCAATGTCAACCGGATGGAGCTATATCAGGGATGGTATTTCAAACGTTTTCGATAGAATACGCAGCAGTATTTCCGGTGGCTGGGATTGGGTAGAGTATGGTGTCAGCCGTGCAATAGACGGTATCACCAGTGCCGTTAAAAGGCTGTTTTCTGTTGATACTTCCAGCGCTTCTTCCGGCAGCACCAGCGGAGGTGGCGGCGGTTCCATCCCCAGAATGGCGGCGGGAGGATACGTCACTAAACCAACGCTGACTCTCATAGGCGAAGCGGGGAAAGAAGCGGTTATACCTTTAGAAAATAACACCGGCTGGATGTCTTCGTTGGCTAATCTGCTTGCGGACGCCGTCATGACGCGGCTCCAAATGGCGCAGGGCGATTCAAATTCCGGCAATCAAAATTTGCAAAACATCCAGTTAGTGCTTAATGAGCGCACATTGGGTGAGGCCATACTTGACCCGCTCCTACAGGCGGCAAATCGTCGGGGCATTACACTGAATGTGCCGGTCAGGGGGTATTGATCGTGTATGTGCTTAAAATAGACGGCGCGGAATATCCCCAGCCGGATGCCTATAAAGTCGATGTTGAGCCTGTGGGGCGCTGGGAGCGCAATTCCGAAGGTATGCTTGTCGGGGACTTTGTAGCCTACAAAACTAAACTATTCGCCACATGGGGCGTCTTGTCAGGCGAACAGTTATCGGCTATTCTTGGCGGGGTTGACACCTTTTGGCTGACGATAGAATATTTAGATCCGCGCACAAACGGATATAGTACAGGAACTTTTTATGCGTCCCCGCGCTCCAGTCCTTTGATATTTCAAAAGAATGGTAAAACTTACTGGAAAGATGTGTCTTTCAATTTGATTGAACAATAGGGAGGGCTGACTATGCTTGACGCCAGCGAAACATACCTGAACAACATACTGGCCCCCTTGCGCGCTGTAAAAGCAAAGTTTGAAATAGATTTATCCCCCCGAATTGAAACAGCGAGCGTTTACGGAATACTCGACCCGCAACAGCTTGTGCCGTTCAACCAAAACACGGAAGAAATAAAAACCAGTGAAAAAGGCTTATTAAACACCACGGTCATGGAGCCTAACAACTGGCGGCTTGATATTCCCTCTGTGATTCCCGCGCCGCCTGGCGCAAGCGCAGACGAGGCCGGTTTATACGGCTACTGGCTGAATGAACTAAGCGGCGCAGACGGGAGTTTGTCCGGCGGCACACGTTACAGCATAGGCTTAAGCCCCAGTGTGCCAATATACCAGTTGCTTATTATAAGCGATGTGAACCAGCCGGAGGAAGACCTGAGCGGGCGCGTGATTGCAGATATGGATGTGCGATTTTACGGGGCTTTTGACGTGTTGCTGAAAACGGTGAGCGTTAGAAAAAACGCGGGAAATATATGCCGTATTGCGGCAAATATAACCGACATCGTTACACGCGTTGAAATTGCCCCGCTCAAAGTTTCGCGACCGTTTTCATATCCGCGCATATCTAAGGTTTTCGCCAGCGTCGTTTTTGAGAGCGGGACGGAACAGACAAACTCACTCCATATGATTAAAGAGATTGACCCCGATTCGCACACTTTTCCGGAGGACGCCATTGACGCGGGAAGCCGGGACACATATTTCACGCATGCTGTCGCTGACCTTCTGAGCGAAGAATCTTTACTTAACGCTTATATCGGCGCGCTTCAGGAGCCGCAAACTCCCTTCGCGGCTGTTGATTGGGTTGCGACTGGCGGATTTATGCTCCAAAAATGGGAATACGGCGAAAACAATAACATCAGTTTCAGGTTTGGACGGGGGATCAAGTGGAGCGATAAGGCTGATGAACCGCTGAATTTTCTATTCCCTCCGGCTGGTACGACAAAGGAGCTTTTGTTACATGCCCTGAACAACGCTCTGCAGCAGCCAGTAGTACTGGAAGCCGCGCTGGATGGCGAACGCGCCCTTCTTTGGAGTTTGTTTGACGGAGCACAGACGACATACAGGCGCATGGCGGAAGCCATGCTGAGGATTACGAGCTGTTATCTGTACCTGGCCGACGACGGCAAGGCGCATGTCCGGAGCATGTTTGATACGCTTGTCAATGCAGGAAATAATACACAATTAGTGGAAATAACTGGGGAACATATATTTTCACTGCGCGAAATATACGAAAACAGCTATACCCATGTGAGGTTTTTCGCTCCGCACTGGGAAAACGACATCAGCCGCCCGGCTTTTCCTGACGAACTTCTGCGCGAACCCCACACTTTTACGGTTGATTCCGCTGGGACTTTTGAATTACCCTTTGAGCGCGACTGGCTGACGTATGAGGGGCTTTTCCAGTGGGTAAGCCCTCATCTCAGCTATGAAACGTCTCCGAAGGGTATAGTTGAATTAAGCTCGCATGCGGACGGCAGTTTGTTCCTCTTTGTCATTACGAACAGTCCCGCTACATTCACGCTTAAAAGTATGTATTATACCAGCGTGACTTACGGTCAGAAAATAGCAGGAGTGGATGAAATTGGCGTGCCGACCGTTTTGCCTGGCTATGAAGGAAAAGACATAAGCCCGTCTTACTATGACTTCTACACGAACGGCGCGCCCGCGCTTGCTGATTATAATACAAAAATCGCGTACTGTCTGAGCCAGAAAAGCACAGGCGTTATACGATACAGGGGCTTGCCGCCGCTTGAACCGGGTGACCTGATACGCGTCAAACGTCCCTTTAATACCGGCAATCCAATAATCGCCATAGTGACTAAAAACGAAATATCTTATGACCGCGGTGCGCTTTCAGGAACCCTCGAATACAGGGGGCATGAAGAAACGTCATGATTTATAGCTTTCATTTCTTGAAATGGGTTCCTCTGACCCCTGACGTTACGCCTTTCTACATGCGCCCGGAATACATGACGCATGCGCTTGATGACCAGAAGAACATGTTGAATCTTATGAGCATATGCGGAATAGACGTATCGGACATAACTATTTCCGGGAAAATGGAGGATTATGACATTGGGCAGGTAATTTATCAGGACAAACTCAACGCTTTAGGGCGCTATAATTTCCAGTCGCTCTTATCCGCACTCAACCTGCCCAGTGAAGCCGCTGCCGCTTGCCCGCTCATGCCGGAACTAAACGTGGGCTGGCTTAGTTTGAACCCTGTTTTTGATTACGTTTCGGTGAACACATGGTATGAGACATTGAGCTTTTTATATGAAAACATACCCGGACGGACATTAAGAACCGCAGAACACAGATTAAATACAGGTGTTTTAAGCGATAACAGCATAATCAAATATATCAACAGAACAAAGGCGGTGTAATAATGCCTGATTTTGTAATACAAGATGAAATATTAGACATAGCCGTGCCCAGCGACGCGGAGGCCATCCCGCGCTTTGACCTGATTGACCCTGCTGGTAACGTGACGGCTGAAAATGTCATGCTGCAGCTTAAAAATCCGGTTATGCAGGAAGGCACGCAGATAGATACGGCCTTGGTCAATGCAATAATAGGCACTGTTTTAGAGCCGTTAAAACTGCACGTGGACGACACAGAGATACACGTGAGCGAGGCCGACCGGGAAAGATGGAATGCCGGGGGCGACGGATCGGGCGGCGGCGAACTGCTTAGCCCCGTTAAATACTCTATCGGGACATATGTAGGTACTGGAACGGCTGCCAAAGATATATCTTTAGACTTTCAGCCCAATTTCGCCTTAATTTTCCGGCCGGACTATATACCTACAGTATTTTCTCTGAGCGGGGAATATTCCAGAACTTGGCTGACATTCAGCGTTAAACTTCCCGGTTTAACAAGCGTTCTTTCTATGACCGGCATGGAAATAATTTCAAACGGGATACGAGCCAAACATGCGGCGTCTGTCCCCTCAAACGGTATGCATTACCAATTTAATGCAAGCGGCGCAACTTTTGTTTATGTGGCGCTTGCGATGGAAACTTTGAGTACTGGCGGCGGCGCTTCATCTGGCGGGAACGATTATACTTTAGGCGCTGTTCTTGATATGGGATACAAATATCTGGGAGCGGAGGTATATAGACAGACATTCTCTATGAATTCCGCCGTTTTGGATACAGACAAGCCTGATTTAACCTATATTTTGGGAACAATAGAAAATTTCGGCCAGTATGTTAAATCCGAATTTTCAATAACTTATGACGGAGCGGGTTCAACTATAGCCGCCTCAAGCCCTTTTTTAGATATTTATGTCGAGGATTCCGGAGCTATATGCGTGTCGCCTCAATTCTGGAACGAGGGGCGAACCCCGAAAGGTACAGTGACCATCTATTATACAACAGTGCAGGAGGACGATTAAGCATGTCAAGCTCAGGCAAAACCGCAAATAAGGCTCTTAACCAATGGCAAGACACAGACAGACCAAAAATATCGGATTTTAACGCCGATAACCAGATTTTGGATCAAAATGCGCTCCCGTACTCTGTCGGCAGTTACCCCGGCGACGGCGCGGCGTCAAAAAGCATAACTTTAGACTTTACGCCGTCTTTCGCGCTGGTTTTCCAGAGCGGAACTTTTGGATATATATTCACTTTTTCCGGCGAATATACAAAGGGTTATCTCGCGATGGGCACGCAGGCCGGAGCGACGCCGGGCCTCACCCTGAACGCCGGCGGCTTTACCGTTTCGCAGGCTTCTTCCGTGCCGTCAAACGGAATGCACTACCGCATGAATGAATCCGGAAAAACTTACAGCTATATCGCGTTCAAGTGAGGTATTTATGAGCAATTCAGATGTTTACGAAGCCGCCAGAGCTATCCCGGACAAAGTTCTGGCCGCTGACGGGAGCATTATAACGTTGTCGGAAGCCTTGTCGGGCGAGTATTCCGCCGCGCCGAACGCTGTAAACCAAAAGGTTTACGAAGCCGCCAGGGCTATCCCGGACAAATTCCTGGCCTCAAACGGGACGATATTCAGCATGGCCGAAATTCTTCTAAGCGAAGAGGGTTCCGGGGAAGCGGTAACGGAGCACAACGCGCTCAATGGCCGCGACCTTCCGGACGCGCACCCGGTGAACGCAATAAGCGGGCTGGACGCCGCTTTAAGTGCTATTAACGCTGATTTGGCGAGCCTGAACGCCGGAAATCTGCTAATAAACGGCCCGGAAATGCACCGGATAATATTCAGGGGCTCAAATCTCGGCTCGTCTCTGACGGCAGCGCAAAAGTCCAGCATTCAGGACGGGACTTTCAAAGGGTTGTGGCTTGGGGATTACTGGGCGATAGGCGGCATAAATTGGAGAATTGTGGATTTCGACTACTGGTATAACTGCGGAGCCAGCCCATTTACAAAACATCATTTGGTAATTATGCCAGATACCATCTTGTATAATGCCCAGATGAATACAAGTAATACAACGGCTGGCGGCTATGTCGGTTCGGCGATGTACACGGCAAATTTGGCGAACGCCAAAACAGTAATCAATTCCGCGTTCAGCGGCGCGGTTCTCAGCCACGACGACCTACTTGTTAACGCCGTTGCAAACGGATATTCCGCCGGCAGCGCCTGGTACGCCTCTTCGGTCGAGCTGCCAAACGAACTTATGATGTACGGAAGTCCTATCTATACCCCCATGCCGACCGGTTCTGCAACTCCTCTCAACTACACGACCAACAAAACGCAGCTGGCCTTGTTTCAGGCGGTTCCAAAATATATAGCAATCAGGGCGACTTATTGGCTTAGAGACGTTGTGTCGGTCTCCGGTTTCACTAGTATGGACATCCTCGGCCATGTGTTCGCCCGGTATTCCCCGTTGGGGTAGCGTAAATCCAAGGGCTTTGCGGCCCGATTATATTTGAAAGGAGAAGCTTGATGTATAAAATTACTCTTGCTGACGGAACAATTCTTGAAAA
>JAITDJ010000073.1 GCA_031282635.1 Clostridiales bacterium | reverse complement strand
AAGGTGTCTGCCGCGAGAATGGCCGCGGAAGCGGGAATAGACACTATAATAGCCTCGGGTTCCGATCCGAGGGCTGTTTTTGACATATTGGAAGGCGGGCGCGCAGGAACGACGCTAGTTGCGGATAAAACCCGCTGAAGGCTTCAAGGGGGATATATATGATTTGCAGCAACTGTTCGAAACAATTGAGCGATATCACGGCGGCTTGCCCGTATTGCGGCTATTCGGCAGCAGAGCCGCATCCCGGGCGTGACGGCGCGAAGGATGCGCTTTCTATGCTGAACGCTCGCATAGAACGCAATAAACTCAGGCGGGAAGCGCTGCCTCAGGACGAGCGGATACTTAAGATTATATCCGATTTCGAGATCAGGACGGACGTGGTTTTTAAACCCGCGCAGATGCCAAGGGTTTATCAGGCCCGGCAAACGTATAACCCTGAACCGCTTTATACATCCGCAAAGGTTTCTTTGCCTGTAATTATATTAAACATCCTGCTTACGCTGATCTTCCCCCCAGCGGGGTTAATAAGGGCCATTGTCATTTTAGCGAAAAAAGACAGCCGCTTGAAGGATCTGGGCGTCGTTACGCTGGCTCTGAGTATAATACTAATCCTGTCAGAACTTTTATTGATATGGGTAAACTGGTTATAAACTTACTATAATCGCGGAGGAATGATCGATATGTCAGCAGATCTGGAACGGGTAGGCCAAGCGGCAAAAAACGCGGCGGTTTCAGCCGCGAAATTGACCGCGGCTGAAAAAGACCGTGTTCTAAATCAATGTGCGGAGGCATTAGAAAGTAATTCCGAGCATATCTTGAAGGAAAACAATTGTGACTTGGAATCAGCTGAAGGCATTAAGGAATCCTTTCGGGATCGCCTGAGACTGTCGGCAAGCCGCGTTAAATCCATGGCGGACGGCCTGAGGCAGGTAGCCGCGCTGCCGGATCCCACAAATGAAGCGGTCAGCATGAAGAATCTGCCCAACGGGCTGGCTGTTATTCAAAAAAGGGTTCCTATGGGCGTTATAGCCGTGATCTACGAAGCCAGACCCAATGTAACGGCGGATGCCTTCGGGCTGTGCTTTAAGGCTGGCAGCAGCGTTATTTTGCGCGGCGGTAAAGAGGCGATCCGTTCCAATACGGCTATTGCGCAAGTGTTCCGCGACGTCCTGGCCGCGAATGGACTAAATCCCGATATGGTGCAAATAATGACGGATACGTCCCATGAAACCGCCCGAAAACTCATGCGTCTGAACGGATATATAGATTTATTGATTCCGCGCGGCGGCGCCGGATTGATACGGTCGGCGGTTGAAAACAGCTCTATACCCGTTATCGAAACAGGCGTGGGCAACTGCCACATATTTATGGATGAGAGCGCGGACATTAATAAGGCCGTACCCATTATAATCAACGCTAAAACGCAGCGGCCCGGGGTCTGCAACGCGGTAGAAAAGCTATTGATACACGAGCGTATCGCCGCTGAATACCTGCCGGTTATCGCCGCCGCGCTGCGGGAAAAGGGCGTGGAACTGCGTGGAGATAAACGGGCGGTCAGCCTGGTTCCCGATGTAATACCGGCGGCGGAGGAAGATTGGCACGCGGAATATGCCGATTTAATTATAGCTATTAAGGTTGTAGCCGATATAGACGAGGCTATAGAACATATCAGGACGTATTCCTCCAACCATTCCGAGGCCGTCATAACGGAGAATTATACGAACGCGCAGCGTTTCCTCAATGAGGTGGATTCCGCGGCCGTGTATGTTAACGCGTCTACACGCTTTACAGATGGCGGAGAATTCGGCTTTGGAGCGGAGATAGGCATATCGACGCAGAAGCTCCATGCCCGCGGTCCGATGGGCCTTAAGGAATTGACGAGTACAAAATATATTATTTATGGCAATGGGCAGATTAGATTGTAGAACGTTGAGCGGATGGGGTGAAAGCGCCCTGTCCGCTCAATTCTTTTCATCCATGAAATTTTATTCAAATAAACCAGCAAGTTACTAGCGTATTCCCGATAAAATATTAGGATTCAGGCATAATAATTAGGTATCCGTACATGAAATTTCGGCGGATTCCAGAGATCTTTTGTACATTAGGAGGACATCACATGAGATCAAAGCCATTAGATTGGACTGCCCTTACGCTTGTAATAATAGGGGCTGTCAATTGGGGGCTTATCGGCTTTTTTAAGCTGGACCTGATCGCCACTTTGTTCGGCGGCATGGAGTCTTGGCTCAGCAGAATAATTTATGCTATCATAGGTTTGGCGGGACTTTATTGTCTCAGCTTGTTCGGGAAGTCATCGAATGACGCTTACCGCAATCAGGATAGTTATAGTGATAACAATCGGTACCGTGACGCTGTCAGCAACGATTAAGCGCAAAAACCCTCTTTGAGTCTCAAAGGGGGTTTTTCAATGATGCAATTGTAAAGTATTGGAAATGTTGTTGGTCAGACTCTATAAAATTCTTTGTAATTAGCATTGAATGTGCTATAATATTCTATGTGGCCATTTTATTAGGAAAGGGGGAAACATATGTACAATGACAAACTGACGGGAGAGTACCTGTTACAGCTGGTTGAAGAATTGAATCAGTTTGTTCAGGATTACAGTGACACTTATTTTTGCTTTCAAAATGATTTGCTTCGCATGGAACGCCGTAAACAGGACTTTTTACATTTATCGGAAAATGATATATCCGGCCGTTTATCGGAAAAGTATCTTTATGATTTACATATGCATCTGCGCGAACGCCGATATATAAAGAATCAGCTGGAATTACTGGAAGCCGCGAAAATATTTATGGAGAGCGTAAATTCCGCCAAACTGAAAAATTGTGTGGGGGATATGCGCAGGGTGCGTGACCGCCAGGAAAATTGGGTATATAACCCTAAGGAGATGTCTAATGATGAAATAGACAACTATTTTATGTTGGGCGGTGATGAGAGCGAAGAAATAGACGAATACAATTCGCCGGATTTTGTAAAAAAGTCGTTCGACCAAATAGACAGCGAATCAGCCTGAATTTATTCTTTTTCCTGAAACTTAGTTTCAGGTTTTTTATTTGGAAAACGATGATCTTTCCAGATTCAAATCGGTTTGGTATAATTCAGATTATCATATAATAGAGGAGGATCTATTGAACATACAGAAACGCGTTATGGCGATTCACGATATTTCATGTGTCGGTCGATGTTCCCTGACCGTGGCGCTGCCCATTATATCGGCGGCCGGGTTCGACTGCGGGGTGCTGCCGACCGCTGTGCTGTCTACCCATACGGGCGGGTTCACGGGCTTTACTTATCGCGATTTGACAGAGGACATTAAGCCGATTGCCGCTCACTGGAATTCTTTGGGTCTGCGTTTTGACGCCCTGTACAGCGGTTTTCTGGGATCGTTTGAGCAGCTTGCCCTGGTGGCCGATCTGTTCGACCATTTAAAGTCTCAAAACAGTTTTGTACTGGTGGATCCCGTTATGGCGGACAATGGCCGGCTTTACTCTGTTTACTCTGAGGAAATGGCCAAAGGCATGGCCGGCCTGTGCGCCCACGCGGATATAATTGTCCCGAATCTGACGGAAGCGGCGTTTTTGCTGGACGAGCCCTATGTGGGCGATAATTATGACCGCGCGTATATTGAGGCGCTGCTTAAGCGCTTGACCCTACTGGGGGCAAAACAGGTTGTGCTGTCGGGCGTGTCGTATGAGCCGGGTATGCTGGGCGCGGCCGGTTATGACAGCGTGACCGGTGAAACGGGTTATTTCGCGCTCAAACGGATCGACGGTTATTTCCACGGTACCGGCGATGTCTTCGGCAGTTCTCTGCTGTCGGGTCTGCTGTCGGGGCGTAAGCTTACAAAAGCTATGGAGATTGCCGTCAGGTATACGCACCGCTGCATAGTCCTTACCGAGGCGGCCGAGCAGGAAAAACGCTATGGCGTCTGCTTTGAGAAAGCCATTCCGTATCTGATTGAATTACTGGCGTAAAGAAGCCGTTTATCTTGCGGAGCGATACGCGACGGTTGGAGTCCGCTAAATATTTTTTTAAAGTACGTATAAATTTTATCCGATTGGCAATTATTATAGTGTATCCTTAATTCTATTAAGGAACATTTAATATCCCCCCTCAAGCCTGGTCTCATCCCCCCATGAGTCCAGGTTTTTTTTAGCCGTCGGCCTTCCGCAAGTCAGATAATAATCAACCGCATGCCCTTTTCATGCGGTTGATTTTCTGCTCCAGCCGCGTGTGCTTTCACGAGCAGTCACGAAGCTGCGGTATATGCCGTCTTTTCGCAAAAGCGTTTCATGCGTACCGCTCTCCGCGATTTTTCCGTCCGCAACTGCCAAAATTTCGTCAGCGCGGCGGATAGTGTTCAGGCGATAAACGATGACAATCAATGTCTTGCCGCGGCAAAGCTCACTTATATCAGGGCAACAGCATTTACTTTTCGAATCGATAAACCTCTGGTATAATAATCCAGGGGCGAAAAAATGAATATACAAAAGATAAAGGAAGAAATACAAACAAATCTGAA
>JAITDJ010000063.1 GCA_031282635.1 Clostridiales bacterium | reverse complement strand
CGCCGAGAAACTGATTTAAGGCAGTCGTTAAGAGCCTTCCCTTTGCAGTCAGCACATATTTATGCTGCTTTGGAAGTTTTCTTATGAGACCCTGTTCACGAAGCAGCTTAAGCTGGCGGCTAATACGGGCGGCGAGTTTCTTACCTTCGAGTTTTTTAGCCCAAGCCGTACCTTTAAGCGCCGCTTGAAGATGTTTGTTTGTAATAGGGCCAACGTTATATTTTGGATCGGCAATTGCGCGCAGCAGCTCCAAGTCTTTTCCAGTTACATCAAGGGCGCGGTATCTTTTACCTTTAGATTTAACCGGCTTTGATACCTTGGATATAATCTCAGCGACAGTTGTGTTGTCTTCCAGCTCGGCGGCCTGCTCTGTGAAGCGGTTAATGCAGTCGATGCTTACCTGTGTGCGCACATATACATCCGCTATACCTTTACGCATGCCAAGACGGTGTTTCTCTCCGCTGTCGTCGCCGGTAACTGTTCTCATGACCTTAAATTTTTGAGGATCATTTATCGTACATTCGAAACGCAGTACATTCAGTTCGTTGTAGGTTTTCAGACTGTTGTTAAAAACCCAGTGCTTGATCCTGCCCCCGTTATACCAGAGTTTTAAGCGGGAGCAAAGCTCGGTATCTGTATTCCTGTTAGGCTGTCCATTATCTTTGACTGGACGCCCAAAATAACGTAAAACGCGATCACCGGTACCGGTAATAAAGGCATGGCGCAGCAAACGCCCCATTTGCTCTTCTAACACTTGCGGGCTTTCGAAAATATAGTCTTTTGCTGCTTCGCTTTGCCAAAGGATCCAGTAATAGCGCATACGTTCGCCCAGCAGTTCAGGCATTGACGGGAATGCCTGCGCAGTAAAATCAGAGAGCATATCATTCCATCTTGTATCAAGTCGTTGGCTGTCTAAGAGCTTTTGGGCTAAACTGTAATCCTCAAGGGCAAGAAATTTATTGCCCTCAAGCATGTAGGTGCTATTGGCTTTATTGAGTAAACGCTTAAGCCATTCCCGGCCGTTCAGCGCTGTCTGTATTTCATATGGCGCCCATGTTTGCAGCCGGATACTCATAAAACCGCAGTCCTTATGATCGTAATAAAAATAAAGGTGTTTACAGCGTGATTTTTCAGCCTGAATCTTTGGATGTCCTGTTTCGCTGTCAAAAGCCGCCTTAAAAGTATTACATGCCTCCACGCAAGACCAGACCCCAATAAGGCCTTCTTGAATGCCGAGCGTCTTTTGTTGTTCATGCGCAGCAGTCTCCTTTCGGACACTGCTGGAAGCTATACGGCATTGTTACAGCACGTTGTCCTCCATGCTTTCCACCGCGGTTAACTGGCAGTATATTAAAGCCAACCCATTGGAAAACGTTAAGCCCCCGAAAGTCGCGCGCAAGCAGGCGGATCACTACGAAGAAGAAGTATTGGAAATGCTTTCTAAACTCGAACACGCGCCTATTAAATATCAATGCGCTATAGCTATCGCGCTTTTTGGGGGCCTGCGTTTAGGAGAAATAGCCGCTCTGGAATGGTCAGATCTGGATTTTGATAAACACATGTTAATTGTTAACAAGCAGTTAAAATATGATTCTGAAATCGGAATCTATGAGAAGGAACCTAAAACAGACAGCGGAGACAGAATCGTATCGTTGGACGAAATGGTTTTTGAGCAGCTAAAAGTTTATAAAGAGTGGCAAGAGGCGGAAAAGCAGAAAATGGGCGCTTTATGGCAGGATCATAATAAGCTCTTCACACAAGCCGACGGCAAACCTATATTCTATCATACAATTTCCCATTGGTGGTCCGACTGGTTGGAAACCGAAGGCCTGCGGCCTCTGAAATTTCACGGCCTCAGACACACAAGCGCGACTTATCAGATAGCCCACGATGTGGATGGACATAGCCTCTGTGTCGGCTAACCTTGGGCACTCTACACCTGCCGTAACCAATTCTATCTATATACACGCGCTTAAGCGGAAACGTTACGAGGCGACTCGAAACATGGGGAATGATTTATGGGCTCGCAAAGCTTTAAGGGACGCCCAGGAGGCCCTAAAAGAAAAGCAAGAGGAATCCGAAAAATAAGGTTCAACAAGTTATGATCCTAAAAAGGGCAACCCGGAGGGCTACACTAGGCTCCTGAGTTGCCCTTTTTCAAGGCTTACATTTTCAAGGTTCAAGGTATAAGTTTTCAAAAATATTATTAACAGCTTCTATCTTTTCAAAACAAATAGTAACTGGCAACTGATCCAAAATTCACATCCGATTCACATCATTTCCGTAAAACCCGCCTTTAAAAAGGATATAATAAAGCCCCGTAAATGTGACATTTCCGGGGCTTTTCTACTGGAGACAAGGGGGATCGAACCCCTGACCTCTTGAATGCCATTCAAGCGCTCTCCCAGCTGAGCTATGCCCCCGTTGCTTCAAAGACCAAAGCCTATTCTACCATAAGCCTTTCACATTTACAAGCATTTTTTCAATTTGATTTCCAAATTTTTTGTTTTTAGGTAATAGGTCAGACCCCACTCTAAATTAACCATAGAACAGCAGGATTATAGATATACAAAACGACATATATATGCTATAATTGTTATCGCTTATTGGGTAAGGTATACAGCTACACCGATCCAATAAAATATTTTACGAGGTGATTATTATGAAATGCACAAGGCTTATACCCCTGGCGCTCAGCTTCCTGCTCGCCCTGCCTCTGATGGCATGCCAGAGCGGCGGCGGCTCCGCCGCCGAAGCGGGAGGAGCTTCGAACGTCGAACTTTTAACGTGGACGAACGAACCCACCGTCAATTTTTTGAACAAGATCTCGGCGGACTTCACGAAAGCTTATCCTCAGTATACGCTAATCGTCAGCAATATCCCCACGGGGGATCACGATCAGTCCCGCGAAACGCGCATATCCGCAGGCAATATTGACATCGTGAGTTTCCAGACTTTCTCACACCCTCAGGAGGAATGGAACGCCGACTATGTAGACAAGCCCACATGGCAACAGTACGTTGACGGCGGCCTGCTGATGGATCTTACGGATCAGCCCTTTATGAAAAATTATAACACCGGGCTGCTTTCCGGTAATACCTATAACGGCAAATATTATTCCATGTGTACGGGTACCGTGGCCTACACGGGGCTTTTTTACAACAAGGCTATCTTTGATGAGCTTGGCCTTCGCGAACCCAATACATGGAGCGAATTTGTTGATATCTGCGAAACCGTAAAAAGCAGCGGCAAATATTCTATTATGACGACGGGCGCCGCGGAAAACTGGCCGCTTAATATGTTCGGCAACGCTATTCTCTCCGCCAATTACGGCGACAGCCGCGAGCTGGGCAGGAAACTGCTTCTGGGTGAGATCAAGCATACTGATCCGGAACTGGCCAAGATTTATGACTGCATAGAGCAGTTCGCCTCCTATATGGAGCCTGGCGTAGCCGGCGTAAACTATTCGGACGCACCCGGACGCTTCGCTGCGGGCAACATGGCTATGTACGCCGACGGTTCATGGACGGCCCCAACTATTGCCGAAGCCAATCCCGATCTGAAATTCGGCTATTTTTCCCTGCCCGGGCTTGAAGCGCGTTCCGACGGCCTGCCGCCGCAGTTTGGCATAAAATATGATCTGAGTTTCTCCGTGCCTTCCAATGCCCCCAATAAAGACGGCGCGCTGGCGTTTTTGGAATATTTCTCCCGAAAAGACGTCTATACCGACTATTTGAACGCGGTAGGCGGCTTCTCCCCGACGCAGCCGGACATCACGCTGAGCAATGAGTTCCTTAATAACCTGGCCCCCGGCCTGCAAAGCCCCAACATCAACCCCGAGCTGACGATCTACGGCCTCAAGGGCGTGGGCGAGTACGGCGCGAACAATGGTTTTAACTTCCTGCTTCTGGATGTGCTTGGCGGCCCGCTCTCCAAAACGGCCTTGGCTGAAGCCGCTGAGAAAGATTATGACACCGCCCGCGCCGCTATAGAGTCGCTTAAATAGTTATGAAGGGCGCTGACGCGAACAGGCTGCGCCTGTTCTCTCATAAAATTGTTTTCTTAAGTATGCTGCCCGGTCTGTTGCTGTACACGGTGTTTCGGCTTATCCCGTCGGTTACCACCGGAGTGCTGTCTTTTACCGATATTTCGGGCATACCCGGCGCCGCGTGGAAATGGGTGGGGCTGGCCAATTATAAAGAATTCCTCGTTTTGCAGAATATCCGCGATCTCATAAACACTATTAAGCGGACGGGTATTTACGCCATATCGGTAACGCTGATCCAAAACAGCCTGGCGCTGCTGGCAGCTGTGGTACTGAATAGCAAATTTCTTAAAGCCCGCAATTTCAGCCGCGCGGTTTATTTCATGCCTGTAATCCTTGGCGCGGCCGTGGTGGCCACTATATGGAAGCTGATGTTCTCCACGCCCACAGGGCCGGTGTTCCTGTTTATGCAGCAGGTGATGGGTATAGAGAACCCACCCGCTGTACTCAGCAGCTATTCGCTGGCGTTTCCGGCGGTTATCGGCGCGCAGATCTGGCAGAACATGGGATACTCCATGGTAATCTTCCTTGCGGGGCTTCAGGGCATACCGGAGGAATTGTACGAATCTGCCGATCTGGACGGCGCAAGTGTATGGCAGGCTTTCTGGCGCGTTACATTCCCGCTTATATGGCACGCGCTTACCGTCAATACCCTGCTGGCTATTATCGGCTCGCTGCAGTCTTTTGAGCTGATCATGACGATTACGCGCGGCAGTTTCAATACCGCCACACTGGGGATGCGCGTGTTTGCCACGGCTTTCGGCGGTGGCGGGGCTTCGGCCACCGGCGCCGCTATATCCGGCCTTCGGCAGGGTTATGCCGCCGCTCAGGGCATGTTATTGTTTGCAGTGGTTCTTATAGTGACTATTATTTCCCAGTCACTCATGAAAAAGGCGGAGGTGGAGCAGTCATGAGCAAGGCAAATGGTAAGGGCTATATGGTTTTTTGCTACGCGTTCATGGCTGTACTGCTCTTTCTCTATCTGTTTCCGCTCTTTTTCAGCTTCAATACCTCGCTTAAAACGACGCAGGAGTACCTTTTAAACCCAACCGGCATTACGCGCTCCTGGTCTTTCGACAACTATATTACCGCATGGATGCGCGCGAAGTTCGGCAGTTACATACTAAACTCCGTGCTTTACACGGCGGTATGCACCTCCGCTTCGCTGCTTATGTCGCTGTTTGTGGCGTTCCCTATCTCGCGCGGATATATCCCCGGCAGCGGTTTTTTATTCTACCTGTTTATATGCGGGCTCTTCCTGCCATCCGGTATGATACCGCTGTTTCAGATCATCCTGAGGATGGGACTGTATAACACAAAAATTGGCTATATGCTGGTTATGACCGGCGTTAACGCTACCAGCGTGTTCTTCTTCACGGGCTATTTCAAGTCTATCCCGAGGGATATGGATGAGGCGGCGGCCATAGAAGGCTGCGGGTACGCGCGTTACATGACCAGTATAGCCATACCGCTGGCCAAGCCCGCCATTGCCTCTATGGGTGTGCTGACTATGATCGGCATATGGAATGACATCATCTCCTCTACCATATATCTTACGAGTGAGAGCAACTTTAATATAACACGCGGCCTTACGGTATTTACGGGCCAGTATTCCAGCGACTGGACTCTGACCGCCGCCGGCATGGTAATAGTGGCGGCGCCGCTGATACTTATCTATGCGTTCTGCCAAAGGTATATAGTAGACGGGGTTATGGCTGGAGGGCTTAAAGGCTGAAGAAACGTCCTGCCGCAAGTTTTGCGGCAGGTTTTTTTTATCGTTTGACCAGTGCATATCGCTGTCGCGGTTATTATGCCGCTGCGAATCGAAAGAAGATTTGCGAGTGGATAACAATCCGCGTGAATTATGCGTGAATTAATTGTTTAGCGTATAATTCGGCAAAAAAAAGAAGGTAAAATCAAGGTTTACTTGATCCCACCCTCTTGGTGAATAATCAGTTTTACGAAGGTATAGGTACATAATCGCGCGCTCAGGGCTTCATTTCCACCATTGACAACGAATTTATAATACCATAAAATTTTCGGGCAAAAAAACTGCGTATTCTTGATTCATCGTTTCTGTCGCTTCTGTAAGTGGCGCACATGTCGCAGCCTTCCATGAGATTACGCTAACCTCAGATCACGGCGTAATTGAAGCGCCGTACCCGCTTGAAAACGGAGCGATTATTTATGCGTGGGAGTTCGCCGCCCTGCCCGACGAGTATAAAACCATGAGCGGTTTTGAAACGCCTGTCTGGTTAATCGACGGAACAACAATCAGAATCCGGCGGTTGTTAATTATAGATCCCGCCGCGACAAAATTCTTTTAATGTCCGGCGGGGACTTGAAGAAAGAACAAACGAGCGGGGAGGACAAAAGCTGTCTCTCTCGCTCGTTTGCCGTATTATCCGGCGTTTGTGATAATCACGCTCTATCGCTTCCCAGCAGTTCAATAAGTAAACAGTTATTTTTAATTTAAGTCCCAGCTGCCCCAATAAATAATGGTATCTGAGTATTCCTGTTCTACCACTGTTTGATTTATTACCTGATTCACAAAATTCTTTGGCCAATAAATTACAGGGTTACTTTGACTTATATCAATATGAACAGGTTGCCATTGATTTTTATCTGAGTCTTGATAAATATTATAAGGAAGTACAATATCTATAATATATGTTCCATTATTGCCAACTATTCTATGCTCCGTAGACATCCAATCACCATTTAGTCCCACAATGTAAATATCATCATTACTACCAGTTTGATCACAAATTTTAAATTTAATAGTTATTGTTGGCGTCGGTGTCGGCGTTTCTGTCGGGGTCGGTGTCGGACTCGGCGTTTCCGTCGGCGTTGGTGTCGGACTCGGCGTTTCCGTCGGCGTTGGTGTCGGACTCGGCGTCTCTGTCGGTGTCGGACTCGGCGTCTCCGTCGGGGTCGGTGTCGGACTCGGCGTTTCTGTCGGTGTCGGTGTTGGACTCGGCGTCTCCGTCGGTGTCGGTGTTGGACTCGGCGTCTCCGTCGGGGTCGGTGTTGGACTCGGCGTCTCAGTCGGGGTCGGTGTTGGACTCGGCGTCTCCGTCTGGGTCGGTGTTGGACTCGGCGTCTCCGTCGGGGTCGGTGTGGGAGTCGGCGTGTGG
>JAITDJ010000149.1 GCA_031282635.1 Clostridiales bacterium | reverse complement strand
TTATCTCTCATTGCGGCCGCCTCAGCGCTTCCGGCTGCCCTCCGGGCCCCGGCAGCACCGCTGCGCGCCGCGGGCTGTAAAGCTTTAACACCATGGCCATATTCAGCAAAGTTGTAATGGCGATCAACACCAACGTTCCGCCGTTAACCCAATGCGCCACACGGGTCACAATAGCATTTTTAGAAATCGCCGTTACAATCAAAAATCTGTTCTCAGGCTGCGCCTGGGTGGGGGTCCATTGGTAGTAAACCAAAGCAGTTCGGCCCTGCTCCCCCGGGGGATCAAAATACAATTCCAGTTCGCCGCTCACGGTTTCTCTCACGGTTTTTTTAAACGCGGCATACTCCCATGGATCAAAGCTCGTGTCGTCAATCCGGTCCGAAAGCGGGGTAAAGTCCGCGTCGTACAGTCGCGCAAAAGTCATGTGGGTCCTGTCCAAGTCCTCAATGGCGACTTTCAGCGCCCGCATATGCGCGTCATACGCCGGCTCACTTTCAGTTTGCATTTGTATAAAAGCATCCAACTGCCGCGCCAGCATACTCACGACCAACTTTTTTTCCTCATGCTTTTCGCGTAAAAGATTATGCTCTATCTCTTTTGTCAACTGCGAAAAGTAGAAGCAAAATGCGATCATAACCGCTGCCGGCAGCAAAAATAAATACTTGCGCCTCATAGTTCCTCTGGTTCCTCACCTTTATAAAATTTTCCATCGTAGGGGGCGGCCTCCCGGACGCCCCGCCGTTTGTGCGGCCCCCCCTGCCACTGTCCGCTGTTACCATCCTCCGGGGTCTCCCCGCTCTCCCCGGGATCTCCTCGGCGGAATGCGCCGCGTTCCAACTCGCAATCACTTCGCTCGTCCATAAAATAGTATTCACGAACCCTTGAAAAGTTTCCGGTAAATCAGACGCCATTCATGCTTTGGGCGGCGGTTTCCTCGTCGCCGTCTTCCGGCGCGTTTAACAGGTCATTCGCGTAATTGTCAATAAGCGTCCCGTCTGTCATAATGCCTTCTTATGTTCGGGTCTTTACAGCCCCGCCCCGCAATGCTAATATGAAAGGTATAGTATATTTTTTAGAGTCTTGTTTCTCCGGCTGGGGATGGAAACAAGTCCTCTGCTTTTTCTGCTTTAAGCGGCCTGCCAGAGTATCCAACCGTCCACAACCCCGCCCAGCGGGAAAACATAGAGAGGGGAACCTCCGATGAACAATGAGGAAAAGATCCTCGCCATGCTTGACACGCTTATCGGCAAAGTTGATAAGCTCGAATCCGGCCAGGCTCAAACCAATGAGCGCCTTGCCCAGCTTGAATCCGGCCAATCCGAACTAAAAATCACACAGGCCGAAACGCGGGCAGACATCGCTGTCATCGCTCACGATGTTAAAGCAATCTGGGAGCAGACCGCCCACTTGACCGAGTTTGAGGCGGAAATGCGCCTGAATGCTGAAAAGAGCGATAAGCGTTTTGACGCCATCGCATATCAGCTTGATGATCTCACCAATGTTACAAAGGACAACACTTTTGACATTGCAAGGCTTAAACATAGAGCTGTGTAACAACCGCCATTTTCAGCCGCCTCCAGTGAGGCGGATTTTTTGCCGGCCAATTGCGGCCGACCATGACGGGTATACTGTCCCCGGCCGCAAACTTCGCCTGGTATATACAAAGTGTTCTGTTCATATCACATCCTCTCTTCTATAATCTGCTGATTGCTATTAAATACAAAATTATGTAAAATACTAATTAACTTATGGGTGCTAAACGTTAAAAAATACCAAGAAAATAGAACGCCCATAAGTTACTATCGCCGCGCGGGCATACGCCGCGTGATAATGAACCGGGAGGTGTTTATGCTTTATGCTGCGAGATATAGCGTATATATTAAAAGAAGTGTTAAAACAACTGCCGTCTATCGGAATGGCGATAAACATCATATTCGGGATCATTGTTGTATTTTATGAACGCCGCAACCCGGTGGTAACATGGGCCTGGCTTATGGTTATTACTCTTATCCCCTATATAGGATTTTTTATCTATCTGCTGATCGGGCTAGACAGCCGCAAATACCGCGTGTTTGCCGCAAAGGCGAAAAAGGATGAGAATATCTATGACGAGTTTTTAAAAGCGGACGGCAATAGATTCCTTCAGGAGCAGGCCGACGTTATCGGTCGTAAGAATATACTGAATATACCTGGCTCGGAATATCTAAACGACATGATTTTCCTGAATTTTTTTTCCGGCAGCGGCGCCTATACGGACAACAATAATGTCAAACTCTTCTATGACGGCGTTTCAAAAATTGATGAAATGCTGAAAGATTTCCGTCAAGCCAAGCGTTTCATTCATTTGGAATATTATATTGTGCGCAATGACGAAACGGGAAAACGCCTTATCGCCGCGCTTGCGGAGAAAGCCGCGCAGGGGGTGGACGTCCGCTTCTTAGCGGACGGCATGGGATGTATGTTTACTCCGCACAGATTATTTAAACCGCTGATAAAGGCCGGCGGTCGGGTATCCTATTTTCTGCCCCCGCATTTTGTCCGGATTAACTTCCGGAATCACAGGAAAATTTGCGTTATAGACGGGGCCATAGGATACATAGGCGGTTTAAATATTGGCAATGAATATTTGGGTCTTGTGAAACGTTTTGGCTATTGGAGGGACACCCATTTAAAACTGAAGGGAGACTCGATTAAGCAGTTAGAGCTGCGTTTCTTAATGGACTGGAATTTTTGCTCACCTGACTATATTAAGTTTTCAGACGGTTTTTTTCCAAAAGTTAAGTCCTCCAGCGGCGGCGTAGGCTTGCAGATTGTTTCCAGCGGGCCGGACACAGCGCAGCACAATATCCTTAACGCCTATATTAAAATGATTAGCGAAGCGAATAGCACAGTTTATATCCAAAGTCCGTATTTTATTCCTGATTCAAGTATATTCGACGCTCTGCGCATCGCGGCACTGTCTGGCATTGATGTACGTATAATGATACCCAGCAAGCCTGACCATCCATTCGTATATTGGGCAAGTTTATCTTATCTGGGGGAATTGGTGGAACTGGGGGCCAAATGTTATAGATATGAAAAGGGGTTTGTGCACAGCAAGATCATTATGATAGACTCACTGGTCAGCTCCGTCGGTACGGCCAATATGGATATACGCAGTTTTAAACTAAATTTTGAATGTAACGCATTTATATATGACCAGGCTGTTACAAAGCGGCTGGAAGAACAGTTTATACATGATATCGCGGACAGCGCTAGGATAGAATATGAATGGTATATTAAGCGCGGTAATATAACAAAAATACGGGAATCAGTGTCGCGTTTGCTGTCTCCATTGTTATGAGGAGGATAATATGCCCAAAAAAGATAGAATTGAACTGGCGGCTGTAATTGACATTGGTTCCAGTGAACTGCGCCTGAAATCCGCACAGTTTTCCAAGACACGCATAAAGTACCTGGAAAGTCTGATATATCCGCTGGGCCTGGGCCGGGATACGTTCAACACAGGAAAAATCGGATTCGACAAAGTAGATAAAGCTTGCGAGATTCTCCGAAATTTTTTAATGATTATTCATGAATACGGTATTACGAATATCCGCGTGATTGCAACGACCGCGGTAAGAGAAGCGACCAACATGGATTATTTTCTGGATCAGGTCAAGATAAAAACCGGCCTTAACATCAGCGTCATGGACGACATGGAGGAAAAGCTGTATATATATAAACTATTGACAAGGCTGCTTAAGGACGACGTAAAGAATTCCGCGTTAATGGTGCATATAGGATCCGGCAATATCGGCCTGTCCGCGCTGGAAGGCGGCCGGATTCAATTTACGCAGAACATCAAGGTAGGCTCTTTGCGCATAAGCGAGTTGTTTGGTGATATTCAGGAATATTCAAGCGAATTCTATATTGTGCTGGAAGAATATCTGCATAGTTTCACAGATATGCTGGAAACGGTTATTCCGGAAAACACCAAACATTTTGTTGTTTCCGGCACGGAGATTGCCACGGTTTCAGAGTTAATCGGCGCCGCTAAAAAGGGTGTATTCCATATGATCCCCAAAGATAAATTCTTGGGATTCTATCAGGAAGTCAAGATGAAAACCACAGAATGCGCGGCCGCCGACTATCGCATCACAGCAGAAAAATCGGAGGTGCTTTTTCCCGCCATGTGTATATTTCATAACCTGTTACGGTTTACGCAGGCGGAAAAAATCATTGCCGCGGAGGTCATGTTAAGCGACGCCATACTGTACGAAATGCTGTGCCCTCAGGAATTTGCCTCCATAAACAAGGATTTCGGAAAAAATACACTCCTCTCCGCTATGGCGCTGGCTAAAAAGTGCGAGGCGATGGAATCGCATTATAAACAGGTCGAAAATTTTGCCGTTAAAATATTCGATAAAATGAAAAAACTGCACGGCATGGGCGCCAGAGAAAAACTCCTGCTGCAGACCGCGGCGATCCTGCATGACATAGGAAAATTTATTAATTTAAGCCACCATTACAGGCATTCTTATGAGATAATTATAGGAACAGATATAACAGGTTTGAACCAGCTTGAAATAGAGATCGTCGCGAACCTGGCCATGTATCACGCATACCAGGCCCCCAGCCCGTCGGACGCCAACTATACGCGGCTGGATCTTTACAACAGGGTGCTGGTGTCAAAGCTAACGGCAATACTGCGTCTCGCGGACGCGCTGGATCGCAGCCACGCCCAAAAATTTGATGAAATAGACGTAAAAATAACGGATGACGAATTGTTGATAACCATTTCAACGGATGAAAATATAGATCTGGAACAATGGTCATTTCAAGATAAAGGCGCCTTTTTTGAAGAAGTTTTTGGCATTAAGGCGGTAATCAGGCAGAAGAAGGTGATGTGATGGATCTCTCTAACCCGAATTTTTATTTTAATCGTGAACTGTCATGGCTGGAATTCAATGATCGCGTATTAGAGGAAGCGCAGGATAAAAGCAATCTGCTGATGGAACGGCTAAAATTTCTGGCAATAACCGCATCCAACTTGGATGAGTTTTTCATGGTGCGCGTATCTAATCTTTGGGATCAGGACGGCGAATATGTGTCGGAAGGGGAACCTACCGGTCTGACGCCCCTGCAGCAATTACATTTACTCGGTAAAAAAGCCCATGAAATGGTTAACCGGCAATACAGCTGCCTCAATCGTTCCATCTTGCCCGCTTTGGAGCGTGAAGGCATAAGTTTTTTGGAATACTCCGAAATCAATGAGCGCCAGCGCGATATGGCTGAACGCTACTTTAAAAGCACTATTTACCCTATTTTAACGCCTATGGCTATAGACAGCAGCCGTCCGTTTCCCTTGCTGAATAATCGGACGATAAATATTATTGTTGAACTGACGGAACGTGATAAAAATAGTACCAGCACAGCGGTACTGCAAATACCCACTGTTGTGTCCAGAATAATAGCTCTCCCTTCTGACGGCGTCAAACAGCGGTTTATTATGTTGGAAGATTTGATTATAGAGCATATAGACGATCTGTTTGAAGGTTATGAGGTTCATAGCGCCTCTCTTTTTCGCATAATGCGCAATTCGGATCTGTCTATAGATGAAGAAGATACCGAAGATCTGCTGGGTGAGATGGAAAAATCCATAAAGCGCAGGAGGTGGGGCGCGCCGGTGAGGCTGGAAGTGCAAAAGAGCATGAGCCGGGCTTCTCGCGCGTTTCTTGAAGAAACATTGGAATTGGAGGCTGAGGATATATACGAATTGACCGGACCGCTGGATTTAACCGTTTGGATGAATTTTTCCAGCCTGCCCCGTTATGATAATCTGCGAAACATCCCTCTGCCCCCTCAACCTAACGTTGATTTTTTGGGCCGTGATGATTTATTCGAAGTTATCCGTGAAAGGGACGTCCTGGTTCATCATCCGTACGAATCATTTGACTGTGTCGTCAACTTTGTGAAGGAATCCGCTGCGGATCCCAACGTTTTGGCTATAAAACAGACGCTGTACAGGGTTTCCGGAAACTCACCGATTGTAAACGCTTTGATTCAAGCGGCGGAAAACGGTAAGCAAGTTACTGTATTAGTGGAACTAAAAGCGCGGTTTGATGAGGAAAATAATATCATTTGGGCCAAAAAGCTGGAAAAATCGGGCTGCCATGTGGTTTATGGCCTGATGGGGCTAAAAATCCACTGTAAAATTTGCCTGGTCGTACGCAGAGAAGACGATGGCATACGGCGTTACATCCACTTGGGCACCGGGAATTACAATGACTCAACAGCTAAGATATATACGGATTTAGGCTTTTTTACCTGCAAAGAAACATTCGGCGCCGATGTTTCAAAATTGTTCAACACACTGACCGGCTTTTCCATCGCGTCCAGCTGGAACAAGTTGGCCGTAGCCCCTCTAACGCTGCGAGATATGTTTTTAAAGTATATAAATAAGGAAACCCAAAACGCTAATGAGGGCAAAGACGCGTGTATATTGGCAAAGCTTAATTCACTGGTGGATATAGGGATCATTCAAGCGCTGTACCGCGCTTCCATTGCCGGCGTGCGCATACGTTTAATAGTGCGCGGCATATGCTGCCTTAAAAGCGGTATTGAAGGCGTAAGTGACAATATTATCGTTATGAGTATTGTGGATCGTTTTTTGGAGCACAGCCGTATTTATTATTTTGAAAACGCGGGAAACCCAAAGCTGTTCCTGTCCAGCGCGGACTGGATGCCGAGAAATTTGGATCGTCGCGTGGAAGTGGCGTTTCCCATTGAGGATACCAATCTTAAAGAGCAGCTGGTGGATATTTTAGAGACGAGCATGTCCGATACAGTTAAACTGCGCGTCCAGCAATCCGACGGTTCCTATGAAAGAGTCGACCGCCGGGGCAAGGAGCATATTCAGTCGCAGCTGCGGTTTTATCATCAGGCGGTGGAACGTGTGCGGGAATACCGCGAGAAAGCTAAAAGTAAGGTCTTTGAACCGATACTGCACGGGGAAATTCTGTAAGCGTTGACGGCGTAATAAAAGGCAAACCCCTGGCGGAGTTTGCCTTTTGCATATTTTATTTCACAATGCCGGGCCTAACATA
>JAITDJ010000212.1 GCA_031282635.1 Clostridiales bacterium | reverse complement strand
GGGCATTTATATAACAACGCCGGGTGATAATTCCATGCTGATGCTTCTGTACGGCGTTTTAACCATAATAATCACGTTGGGTTTCCTGTGCGTAATGGCCTCCAGCGTACGCAGCGCGTACGTGGCTCAGAAAGCGGTGGAGCGGAACCGGAAACCGGATGATTTTCGCACAGACGCCAGATCCCTCTTGGATACGAATATATACAAACTGATGATGGCCTGGCCGGCGGCCGGTATTTTGATTTTCACCATCGTGCCTCTGGTATTCATGATTTTGATAGCGTTTACCAATTATGACAAAAATCATCAGGTTCCGGGTAACCTGTTTACATGGGTAGGGTTTGAGAATTTCAAGATGATGTTATCATTCGGCTCAACCGGTCTGGGCAGCACATTTTTTCCCGTACTGGCCTGGACGCTCATATGGGCTGTGTGCGCCACGTTCAGCAACTATATTCTCGGGATGATTTTGGCGATTATCATTAATAGGAACGGAACGCGTCTGAAGAGTTTCTGGCGGTTCGTGTTCGTGTTGAGTATCGCGCTTCCCGCGTTTGTCAGCCTGCTGACCATGCGCACCATATTTGCCAATAACGGGCCGTTTAATATCCTCCTGATGCAGATGGGCATTATAAAGGCGCCGGTTCTGTGGTGGAGTGATCCATTGCTGGCAAAAATAATGAACATAATCGTTAACATCTGGATCGGCATACCTTATACAATGTTAACCACAACGGGCATTCTTCAGAATATCCCCGCCGAATTGTACGAAGCGGCCACAGTTGACGGCGCCAGCCCCGCTGTTACCTTTTTCAAGATAACGCTGCCCTATATGATGTTTATAATGACGCCGTATTTGATTACTACTTTTACTGGCAATATAAACAACTTTAATGTTATATACCTGCTTACCGGCGGCGCGCCTGAATCATTGGACTATTATTACGCGGGAAAGACCGATTTGCTGGTAACATGGCTTTATAAGCTGACTATCACCAATAAGGACTATAATTTGGGTTCGGTTATAGGCATACTGGTATTCGTCCTGATGGCTGTCACTTCGCTTATTGCCTACCGTCAGACCGGATCGTACAAGAATGAGGAGGAATTCCAGAAATGAAATCACGAAAATTTTGGGTTAATACCCTCGTACACGTGATACTGGCCGCCCTCAGCTTCATCTGGATCCTTCCGATATTTTTCGCGGTGCTAACTTCATTCCGAGCTGAGAGCGGCGCCGAAAAGACATATATTATACCTAAAGGTTTCACTGTCAACAATTACCTGAATTTATTCAATGTTGGAACCGGAGGGCTTAACTATGCGCGTTGGTTTGGCAACACGATCGTTGTGGCTGGTTTCAGCTGCGTGCTGTCCGCATTCTTTATATTGTGCGTTTCATTCTCTCTGAGTCGAATGAGATTTAGAATGCGTCAGCCCTTTATGAATGTGGCGCTGATATTGGGCATGTTTCCCGGTTTCATGTCCATGATAGCTGTATACTATATTTTAAAGGGGTTTGGTTTCCTTGAAACGGGGGCAATCAGCCTTGTCGCCTTGGTGCTGGTGTACTCCGGAGGCGCGGGCTTGGGGTTCTATATAACTAAGGGTTTTTTTGACACCATCCCTAAATCGCTGGATGAAGCCGCGTTTCTGGACGGCTGTACAAAATGGCAGGTGTTCACGAAGGTAACGCTGCCGCTTTCCAAACCTATCGCGGTTTATACGCTTATTACATCTTTTATGGCGCCGTTTACGGATTATATCTTCGCGAGGGTCATTTTAGGTCAAAACAGGGATTATTACACCATTGCGGTCGGATTGTGGACGATGGTGGAAAGGGAGTTCATCGAACAGTATTATACGCGGTTCTTCGCGGGTTGCGTACTGATATCCATACCAATTGCGATACTGTTCCTGCTGACGCAGAAATTCTATACGGACAGTATGTCCGGCGCGGTAAAAGGTTGATTATCAAGCCCCGATCTCTGATTTCAGAAATCGGGGTTTTTATTTATATTGCCTAATCATGACAGAACTGGTATAATACAGAGCATTATATATTCTCAGGAGGGGCGATATGGCGAAATCAACCAGCAAAGAGTTACGCGGCAAAGTAATCTATTCAAGTTTTGTCCGTAACCATACCGCAGAAGGAACATTTGCCGCGATTGAACCGGATTTAGAACGCATAAGGGCGCTGGGGGCGGATATTATCTTATTGATGCCTTTTTATCCCACGGACGGCGGTCACTTCGCCGTAAAAGACAGTCGCGCGGTATCGCCTGAATATGGTGATTTGGAAAGTTTCCGGCATTTAGCCGATCAAATTCATTCTCATGGTATGCAGCTCATCATAGAAATAATCTGTAATCACGCTTCGCGTAACAGTCTGCTATTGATAGAACATCCCGAATGGTTTTATAAGGACTCGGAAGGTCGTATGGCCAACCGAACATTGCATAAACCGGATGTGTTCGATCTGGATTACAGTAATCAGGCCTTATGGGACTATCAAATTGAAACCTTTCAGCAATGGGCTAAGTACGCCGATGGTTTTAGCTGCAACTTGGCGCCTCTTATACCGATGGATTTTTGGTTTAAAGCCAGAAACGCGCTGGAAAAAGTCAAACCGGGCTTTATATGGCTTGCGGATACCTTGGAAACATGGCTTATAATTGAGCATCGAGCCAAGGGTTTTTCCGCTTATTCTGACGGTGAAACATTCCAGGCGTTCGATATCTGCTTTGACAGCCAATTCCATCAGGTTTTTAGATCCTATCAAAAAGGCGAAATTCATCTAAGTTCTTTGGTCAAGGTAATTGAAAGCCAGGACGCTATGTTTCCGGACAATTACTGTAAACTGCGTTTTTTAGAAAATTATATGACACAAAGGATTAAGTCCGTTATCAGTAATAATTCCATTTTACGCACATGGACGGCTTTTTTATACATTTTGAAAGGCGCCGTGCTGATCTGCGCCGGGCAGGAATACTCCTGCGTCCATACGCCGAATCTGACATCCAAAGACCCTGTCGATTGGGAAAGCGGCCCTGATCTCAGCGGGCTTATGCGAAACCTGTATAAGATTAAAAAGAACCCCATTATATCTTACGGCGCTTTTTACATCACTGCCAATAACCGAACGGATACCGCCACTATCAGGTATATCGCGGGAGATAAATGGCTTGAGGGTTCATTCAGCCTAAAAGGGCAGCCCGGACTTGCGGATACGTTCGTTCCCGATGGGCATTATTTAAATCTGCTGGACTATTCGCCGGTCAATGTTAAAAACGGCAAATATGGAATGGATGCCAATCCGGTAGTTTTTTGTTCGGATTACAGAAGCATGAATTAATAACGAAGCCCTAATTCCTGCCGGTTCTGTTAAAAAGCACATATTATCCCGCGCGATTTTTTGCCGATATACTATTCAGAAGCCCTATAAGCTTCCATAACCACAGCCTGAAGCTGTCTGGAATATATCATATTTCCATTATGTACGGTACTGCCCTTAAAATGCAGGCATACCTGGCCGTCCATACCGTTATTTTCGTTTACGCCCCCGCCGTGAGGCATACCGTTAATAGCGGCGGCTATGGTATGGCCGTTTACTGTGACCCAAACCGGACGGCCATCCCAATCCCAGTGATTGTTATAGGTGCTTTTCATAATGGCGGTATCCTCTGTGGTAACCGGCTCGACATCCGCGTGCATACCGTTGGAAAAACTTTTTACATAATATGTAAGCCCAGTTCGGACGTCCAAGATCTTAACAGCCACACCTATGGGAAAAATAGATTTAACATCTCCCCATTCCATTAATTCCACTGGATGCTCGGCTGGCTTTTCAAGGCTTATAAACTCGCTTTTAATAAAACCTTTAAAATCACTGTAAATCACACTGCTCCATTCATAGTTATAAATCGACATAAATTCTATGGTTTCACCACGGTTGAGTGTAAGCAGAATGTCGGTTTCGGTGTTTGGCCCGCTTCTTAAGTTTACGCGCTCCGTTGTGTATTTGGTGACCGTTTTTACGGGAACGGCCCAGGGCGGCGGTTCATCTGCGAAAACCAGAGTAGCGGATAAACTCAATAACAGGAAGATTGCTGCAAGCCTGACGCGGGGTTTTTTTCTTGCTGTCAACAATTCTC
>JAITDJ010000124.1 GCA_031282635.1 Clostridiales bacterium | reverse complement strand
GTCCCGTATAATATCGAATATTTGCGCCTTATCCACTGAAATTTTGTTCGAAAATGGCATAATTGTCTTGCTGGTGTCTAAAAGATCCTCCAGCATGTCCACATAATCTAGAAACGCTTCCATTTTATCCCCCTTTACTAAAGCGGTCTACGACCGCAAATGGGGGGCTGCGCCCCCAAGCCCCCATCGGGAATCGGGAAATAATTTTCCGGTTCCCTTACGCGGCGTACGCCCGCGCGCCTCGCTTATTTTTCACGCAGCCCGGCGCGTATTTGTTCCGGAAGCATCCAATCCGCATTGCCTCTCAGCCCGGCTATCCGCCGAACGGCGGACGAGCTGATAATCATATGCTCCAGCGCCGCTGGAATAAAAATGGTCTCAATTTCCGGCGCGAGCTGTCTGTTAATAAGCGCCATTTCCATTTCATAGTCAAAATCCGTTCCATTACGCAACCCTCTGATAATATACCGCGCGCCTGTTTTTCGAGCAAACTCCGTTAACAAGCCTGAGAACGCTTGAGCCTCAACGCCTCTTACGCCGTCGGTTAAGGCGCGTACCTGGTCAACGCGTTCTTCTAAGGTAAAGATAGGCTTTTTTTCCGCGTTTTCGCCTTCGGCAATGGCAATTATCAGCTTATCGTCCGACCATAGCCGGCTGAACCTGCGTATGATGTCCAGATGCCCATTTGTAATGGGATCAAATGTTCCGGGAAAAATAGCTGTCATTTTTCATATCTCCAACTGGTACCAACTGGTAAAAGAAAAACACGGATGTACTGTATCGTTTAACTTTATATAAAGACATATCGTTTATCTGCGGCGCAACTTCACCGGGCGCCATTTCCGCCGCTAACAGCCCATGAGGATTCAGCAGACGCAAATCGCTTACCAGATTCGCGGCCTGCGGAACATATCCCCTGTCGTATGGTGGATCCATAAATACTATATCGAATTCCATGTGTTTTTCATTTAGGTTTTTTAAGGCCGAGGCAAAGTCCAATTTCACAACCGCCGCGCGTTCGGTAAATCCGGTCAGCGCCAAATTTTTATTAATCAGGAATGCGCTGGACGCGTCCACAAACACGGCGGATGCGGCGCCGCGGCTTAACGCTTCTATGCCGATAGCGCCCGTACCGCTGAAAATATCTAAAAAACGGGCGCCGTATATACGACCGGCAAGAATGTTAAACAGATTTTCTTTCATCCGATCGGTTGTCGGCCGTATATGCATACCATTCGGGGCATACAACCGGCGTCCTCCTGCGGATCCGGATATAACTCGCAAAACAGCCCTCCCTGCGGCAGCTGAAAAATATGCTTCTATCCTTCCCGCGCCTTGCTATATAGTATAAACAAAAACATATTATATGTAAATATTAACATATTATAATGGTATGGGATGTTCTTCATTAAATTTGAAGATTCGGCTAATCTCCCGTTTAAGGCTTTCAGATTCTCTGCCGTAGAGCGTATTCGCCGCTTCCTGTGCCTCCTTGAGAATATCCATGTCTTTGTATAAATCAGCGATCTTGAACTCGGGCAGGCCATGCTGGCGGACGCCGAAGAAATCGCCCGCGCCCCGCAATTTCAGATCTAAATCGGACAGAGCGAAACCGTCGTTGGTCTTCGCTAGGGCTTTCAACTTCTGAAGCGCCATTTTGGAACGCGTGTCTGATATCAGAATACAATAAGATTTAAATGCGCCGCGCCCAATACGTCCTCGCAATTGATGCAGAGCCGCCAGACCGTGCCGATCGGCGTTTTCTATGAGCATAACCGTGGCGTTCGGCACATTTATACCCACTTCTATCACGGTTGTGGATACAATGACGTTAATATTGTTTTGAGAAAAATCTTCCAGCACGCGCTGCTTTTCCTCGGCCTTCAGTTTCCCGTGCAAGCAGGCTGTTTTAAACCCGGGCAAGGCTTCCGAGAGTTCAGCCGCGTACTCGTTTACAGCGCGTATAACTTTTTCTTCCGATTCATCTATCATAGAGCACACGACATACGCTTGCCTGCCCGCCTCAAGCTGTTTTCTGATGAAACCGCGGATCCTCGCCCGGTACCCGCTGCTGACAAAAAACGTATCGACAGGCTGTCTTCCCGGCGGCAATTCATCTATTGTGGATATATCCAAATCACCGTATAAGATCAGCGCCAGCGTCCTGGGTATAGGCGTCGCGGTCATAACCAGCACATGGGGCGCATCTCCCTTTTGTGACAGCAGGAATCGCTGATTGACGCCGAATCGGTGCTGTTCGTCCGTTATCACAAGGCCCAGCCGTGAAAACGAGAGTTTTTCCTGTATCAGCGCGTGAGTGCCGACGACCATTTGTGCCTCGCCGCTCTCTATACGTTTATAGGCCCGCTTTCTTTCCGAGGCCGTAAGACTGCCCGCCGCCAGTTCCGTTAATATGCCCAGGGGCTCGAAAGCCCCGGAAAAAGAATTGTAATGCTGCCGGGCTAAAACCTCCGTCGGCGCCATTATGGCCGCCTGAAACCCGCCGTCTATAACAGCGTAAGCCGCAGCCATAGCCACCGCGGTTTTACCGGAACCTACGTCGCCCTGAACGAGGCGGTTCATCACATAACCGTCGGACATATCGTTTAAGATATCGGTAAGGGACTTCCGCTGAGAAGCGGTAAAGCTGAACGGAAGGCTCTGCAGAAACGGATCTGCGCGACTGTTTTTCAGTATAACGCCCTTTTGCCGCTTAACCTTGCCCTTGATATGAAGTATCGCCAGTTGACCGCACAACAGCTCGTCAAATACAAGACGTCTCCTGGCGGTTAAAAAATCTTCGTCGCTTTCAGGGAAGTGTATGGAACGTACGGCGTGATCCCTGCCGCACAGACGGTGCATGAGCAAAATGTCCTGCGGCAGAAATTCTTCGATATAATCAGCCGATTGCAGCGCGGAATGAATCAATGAACGCAGCGTCTTCTGCCCCAATTTCCCAGTACTTGAATAAACAGGCACAATACGCCCGCCGGAAAGGGCTTTGCCCTCATTCCATTTTTCATATTCCGGGGATCGCATTTCCAGCGTTATCAGCGTTGAAAATGAACGGATTTCTTTAACGACGCCGGTAAAAATGTACTCGTCGCGCTTTTTAAAAACATGAGTCAAATATGGCTGATTAAACCATACTATCAGTAATGTGCCTGTTTCGTCTTTTATTCTGAGTCGTACCACACAGCGGGCGCCGGAAAAAACGTTTTCAGCCTCCGTGTTTATTACCGCGCGGACAGTGTTCAGGACATTCGGCGTTAAGTCGGATATCCGCGTTATACGGCTGCGATCGTCATACCCGCGCGGGAAGTGTTCCAGCAGATCCCTTACCGTATATATATCAAGTTTATTCAGAACGGCCTCCCGGGCGGCGCCGACGGATTTCAGATCAATAACGCCGTTGTTTTTCAAATATTTCACCTCAATGACATTATTACGATATTATCACACAATGATATTATCACATAGTTGCGCATTAAAAGCTATTTATGTATAATACATTTTATTCGAGTATGTGGGAGGAAACTTATGCCGCTGACCATTAAGAACAGGTACGGAACAATCTCTATTGAGAATGAAGTAGTGGCCCGAATCGCGGGAATGGCTGCAATGGATTGTTACGGTATCGTCGGCATGGCCGCGAAAAATATAAAAGACGGGCTGGTACAGCTCCTTAAGATGGAAAGCCTTACAAAAGGCGTACATCTGAATATTTCCAATGGTTCCATAGTTATTGATCTGCATATTATTGTTCAATATGGAACGAATATCTCGGCTATAGCCGATTCTATAGTCAGTACGGTCAAATACCGGGTGGAGGAAAATATTGGTCTGCCTGTGGCAGACGTGAATGTATTCGTGGAAGATGTCCGCGTCGAATGAAACTGACTATGGAGGATACAGGCAATGGGGACTGTTAGCATTGATGGAAATTTATTGAAAAAGATGATTGTCGCGGGTTCTAACGCGCTTAACAGACGCCGCGCCGAGATTGACGCCATGAATGTATTTCCCGTTCCCGACGGCGATACGGGTGTAAATATGGCTATGACGGTGCTGGCGGCTGCGCGTGAAGCAGCCAAATTGAACACTCCGAATATATATGATGTGGCTAAAGCCGCTTCCGGCGGGGCCTTAAGAGGCGCCCGGGGCAACTCAGGCGTTATAATGTCACAACTGTTCCGCGGGTTTGCCAAAGGCCTTGAAGGGGTAGACATCGCTGTGGCCGCGGATTTGGCCAACGCTAGCCGCAGAGCTATGGAAACTGCCTATAAGGCCGTTATGAAACCCAAAGAGGGCACGATTTTAACAATAGCCAGGGCGTTGTCCGAAAAGGCGGCCGCAAGCGCGGGCGCGTCGGAGGATATGGAAGGCTTTATCGCCCGCTGCCTGAAACACGCGAATGACGTACTGGAACATACCCCGCAGATGCTCCCGGAACTTATGCAAGCGGGCGTAGTGGACGCGGGGGGGAAGGGTTTGCTTGTTGTGCTGGAAAGCGCGCTGAAAGCGATGAGCGGATCCGCTGAAGAGCTATTGGAGATTGGCGCGCATACGCCGGAATCGAGATCGCTCTCTGCAGCCGCTTCAGCGCCTGGCGATATTAAATTCGGATATTGCACTGAATTCTTCATAATGACCAAAAACGTTACAGAAGAAATCGAATCCGATTTCAAGCGTTACCTGGAGTCTGTCGGAGATTCGATTGTTGCGGTTGCCGACGACGATCTAATAAAGATCCATGTGCATACAAACCATCCGGGGCGGGTTTTGGAAAAGGCCATGCAAATCGGCGGCCTCACCAATATGAAGATTGAAAATATGAGACTTCAGCATACCAGTCTTATAAACTTTTCATCCCGAAGTGAAGCGCCGGATCCGGGCGCCGCGCCTCATAAGGCTATAGGGTTCGCGGCGGTTTCATCGGGCGCGGGTTTTAACGAACTGTTTATAAGCCTGGGCGCGGACGAAATTATTCATGGCGGCCAGACCATGAATCCCAGTACGGACGACATTCTGAACGCGATTTCCCGAATCAGCGCGGAAACGGTTTATGTACTGCCCAATAATAAGAATATTATATTGGCTGCGGAACAGGCCGCCCGTATTTGTGCTGAAAAGCGGGTGATTGTGCTGCCTGCCATGAGCATTCCTCAAGGTTTGTCATGCATGATCAGTTATTCCGATATGTTTTCTGTAGAAGAAAATACCAAAGCCATGCGCGAAGCCATGAAAAATACACATTCGGGTCAGGTAACAGTCGCCGTACGCGAAACAACGGTAAAGGGCGTTGAGATCCATAAGGGTGATTACCTATACCTGCTGGACAACGAAATAGAGTTGACGGATACAAATCTTCAGCGCGGCGCGGAGAGATTAATAGACAGAATGGCGGAAAATGGCGCGGAGGTTATCGCCGTTTACTACGGACAGGAAACCGACGCCAAACAAGCTCATGAACTGGCGGATTTTGTTAAGGCAAAGCGCCCCGATATAGAGATTGAGGTCTTAAACGGCGGTCAGCCGGTATATTTTTATGTTATCTCCGCGGAATGAATATATAGTTTTATCTGGACGTACTTTTTGTCAGCCGCCGCTTTGATTTATATATTCCTTCGAGAAACGATCCCGCAGCCTCATGCCTAATCATATCGCATGAGGCTGTTTTTGGCGTTTCCGCCGCCGCATATTCTGGAATGCGACATCTATTGACATTACGTATGATAATAATATATAATATAATCATTGATAATTAATTTCATTGAAATAACAAATAATTCTTTATAAGTATGATAAATATTCCATCAATTATTCCATTAATAAAAGGCGATGATAATAAATAAAGTGGCTAAAAAGAATATCCTGATTACCGACGGCGACGCAAGTTACCTGGAAAATTTTGAACGTTTCCTGCGGAATAATCATTCAGACAAATTCATTATTAACACTGCCGCTAATTCCGACGGCGTAAGGGCGTTCGTCGATAATTACGACCGCAAAGTGGATATACTGCTGATTTCGCCTGACGCCTATACCGACAGAATTAAGAGCTGCGCCTCTGTCATCATGATCCTCTCCAATGGGGTTATTCCCATTCAATTAGAGAAATATCCGGTTATTAAGAAATATCAGTCCGGCGACGCTATTGTTCATTCAATATCACACGCTTACACCGAGGCTATGCCGGATGAATTTGATATAAGCCAGATAAATGGCGACTGTGAAATTATCGGTGTGTTTTCACCAATCGGAGGCAGCGGGAAAACGACCGTCGCGTCGCTTCTGGCCGCGCATTTAGCCGCGAAGAAAAAGGTTTTGTTTTTTTCAATGGAACAGTTTCAATATACTGAGTATCTGTTTTCGGGATCATCCCGATATAATATGTCTGATTTCCTCTACTTCGTACATAAAGGGGACAACGATCTGCTGGCTAATCTGAACCGAATGCTGATAACAGATGTTAATCTGAATGTGAATTTTTTAAACAGCCCTCTGTGTTTTGTGGATCTCAATAAAATAGAGTGTGATAAATGGGCTGCTTTTCTGAGAGCTTTGGCTCAATTTGGATTATTTAACAAGGTTGTTATAGACATGCCGTCGCATTTAAACGATCAGATTCTGGAAGTGCTTTCAGCTTGCAATAAGGTCATTACACCTGTTCTGGACGACCAAATGTCTGTGTTTAAGCTGAATCGGCTGATACATGACTTAACTCAAATTGATAATGAAATACTCCTTAACAAATTTATTTATGTATTAAATAAATACAATGGCTTTCAGCCGCATACAGAAGTTAACATTTTTGCAACCCTCCCGGCGGAAAGCGAGCCCCTGTTGAATTTAGCCATGCCGGATATAAAACGCCGGCCGTTTTGGGGGGAATTGGCAAAGCTGTCGTCGATGCTGGAAGAAGTCAGGAGTTGATTTAGTTGGACCTCAATAAAGACAGCCTAAACAAACAGGCTTTATTTAAATCAATAAAGAAAATTTGTTTTGATAAGATCATGTCCTTGGGCTCTAATATATCCGATCGGGTAGCTCTGGATATCATTTCCGAGATAGTCTTTGAAGAAACGCGGAAAGTATACCTGACGGTAGTGGAACGCGGCAGTCTTGAAACTATAATTTTCAACTCGCTGCGGCGTCTGGGCCCGTTGCAGACGCTGCTTGAGGATGAATCTGTCAGTGAAATCATGGTTAACGGAAAAGACAACGTTTATCTGGAACGCAGCGGGCATATCGAGTATTCTGACATTAAGTTTGATTCTGAAGAGGATTTACTGACCATTATTAACAGAATTGTTAAAGATGTCGGGCGCGAGGTTAATCAGAGTTCCCCGATTGTGGACGCCCGCCTGGCTGACGGTTCACGCGTAAATATAGTCCTTCCGCCTGTTTCTTTAACCGGGCCGGTTGTTACCATACGAAAATTTCCCGCAAGGGTAATGACATTGGATCAGCTGTTGGACTGGCGCGCTTTAAGCGATGAAACCGCGGAGCTCTTACATAAATTAGTAATCGCTAAATATAATATTTTTGTCGTAGGCGGTACAGGCACAGGTAAAACGACATTTTTGAACGCGCTTTGCAACTGCATTCCCCGTGACGAGCGTGTCATTACCATTGAAGATTCAGCCGAACTGCGGATAGTGAACGTACCAAACCTGGTCAGCATGGAGACAAAGAACGCCACCGCGTCCAGCAATATGGAGATCAGTATACGCGCCCTGATAAAAAGTTCGCTGCGTATGCGGCCTGACCGCATCATAGTCGGCGAGGTGCGCGGCCCCGAAGCGTTGGATATGCTTCAGGCCATGAATACGGGCCATGAAGGTTCGCTGTCTACAGGGCACGCCAATTCGACACAGGACATGCTGTCGCGCCTTGAAACTATGATTCTTTCAGATTCCGAGTTCCCGTTGGAATCGGTCAGAAGGCAGATAGCCTCTTCACTGGATATAATGATTTTTTTAGGCAGGCTGCGTGACAAAAGCCGCAAGGTTCTTGAGATCTGCGAAGTTCTGGATTACAGCAACGGAGTTGTCCGCCTGAATAAACTATACGAATTTTTGGAACACACCGAAGATCAGCGAGGTAAAGTAGTCGGCGAACTGAAAAATGTCGGACAGCTTCAGCGGACAGGCAAATTGAAAAAAGCCGGAATTGTTCTGTAGGAGGCTCTTATGGACTCATATTACCCGTATACCGGAAGAAAGTCTTCGGCGTTAAACGCTCGATCCCCGAACCAGAATGTACCTGAACTTATACAGAACTATGATACATATATAATGCCGGCGCTTGAATACGCCAAGTACTTCGCGCTAAGCTGGTCAGGCATGTTTTTGCTTGCCTATGTGTTCTACCGAAACTTTATACTATCTTTTGTGTTCTCAATGTCTGCTTTTGCCTTAACTGGTGTTTTTAGGAATAGTATTATAAAAAAGCGTAAAAATGAACTTATGTATCAATTCAGGGACGCTTTGGCTTCTTTGGCGTCATCGCTGGGTTCAGGCATAGTTATTGAAAAAGCCTTTGAGGAGGCTGTCAGAGATCTGCGTATTCTCTATCCCTTTGAAAAGGTTATGATAATAGATGAATTCAACGCTATAATACTGAAGAAAAAGAACGGCGTTGAATTGGAAGAGTCTCTGCTGGATTTTGCCAGGCGCGCCAAGCTCTCCTGCGTGACAGATTTTGTCGACGTTTTTGTTTCATCTAATCGTACAGGCGGAAGAAGCGTTGATATTGTCAGAAATTCCATCACAATGATAAACGACAAGATTGAGATTGATAAAGAGATTGAAACACTGGTTTCCGGCAAAAAATTGGAACAGCGCATTCTGTCTGCGGCGCCGGCGGCGTTTGTCGCTCTTCTTTCGCTGATTGCCGGTGATTTTATTGAGCCCATGTTTACAACAACCGGCGGCCATATAGTTATGACGATTGTGTTGGGCATAATGTTCGCGTCTTATCTGGCGTCCAGATGGATTATGAAGATAGAATTGTAAGGCGGTGGGTCGGTGATTTTGAGTCTGATTTTCACAGGGGCGTCGGCATTAATTATCGCGGCGGTTTTGATGTTTTATATACTCAGCCGCAGCAGGTACCGGGATATGATAAAGCCGCTGAATAAAAAAAATTACGCGTTTCTCTTCATGCTGCCGGCCGGGTTGTATGTTATGAATATGATTAAATACACATATTCTAATGGCGACAGGAAGCTGAGGGAACAATTTTCAGAATTGTATGGTGAAAAATACGCGCTGTTTTATCTAAAGGTACATATTGCGAATAAAATTTCGACAGCGATGGTATTTCTGTTTATCATCAGTGCGCTGGGTTTGTATATGAATATGTCAAGTTTACATTCCGCCGCCGTGACGCCTGTGGTTTCAATGAACGGCAATGTTATTCCCAGACCGGAGTTTAATCCTGATACGTATAAAAACGGCGGCGTCAGTATTAAAGTAAAAGCTGAAATCATCGGCGGCGGCGGCAAAGCGGCAAAGTCGTACGACATAAACGTGCCCATGCAGGCGCCTGATGATGAAACATGTGTGGATTTAACGGTTAAAGACTTAGAAGAAGGTTTCATTAACGCTAATAAGGATATATTCGAAAACGGCGTATCGGCCGGCCTTGATTTCAGCGATTACGGCTCTCCTCTGGGCTGCGGCGTAATACTGAAAACCGAATCTGAGCAGGCTTATCTCTCGGAAAGCGGCGCGCTGACCCGTCCCGAGACGCATATAAAAGAGCCGCCTGTTTTACGCGCCCGCCTGATTGTATCCAAAGGCGGGATTATGAAACAAACCTCCGCGTTTAACATAAAAATTTTACCTGTTTCCCCGGAGGTTAACGCAGTAAACCCCATTGACGCGTTAGACCGGGCCATCCAACGCATTAAC
>JAITDJ010000099.1 GCA_031282635.1 Clostridiales bacterium | reverse complement strand
CCTGCCGCGGGCATACCGTATGATCTCAGTAACCTCCTGCTCGGTTAAGACTTTTAAAACAATGTCCGGCACGCTGGAAACATCGCTCAGTTCGTCGTGAAAATAGTCCTCGCTTATTTCGGCGCCCGTAAGCAGGCGATCCGGATCTGTCACAATGTTTCTGAAGAAATCAAGATCCTCGGCGGTAGGCCGCCTGTATCCGGCGATCATCGCGTCACCGCCTTTTTGCGCTCCCGCAGTTTATGTATCATTTCAGGCACAATCTGATAAAGATCACCGATAATCGCGTAATGGGCCACACGGAAAATCGGCGCTTTGGAATCCGTGTTTATGGCCGCTATCACATCCGCTTTGCTCATTCCGGCGGTAAACTGCACCGAGCCGGAAATACCGCAGGTCAGGATGAATTTCGGACGCACCGTGCGGCCGGACAGTCCTATCTGCCGGTTCGCCGACAGGAAACCGGCCTCGGCCAGCGGCCTGCTGCAAGCGGCTTGGCCGCCGAGCAGCGCCGCCAATTCCTTTATCATATTCATGTCGGCCTGTTTCTTAACGCCGCGCCCGGCGGCGACTATGACGTCCACATCCTCAATATACATCTCCGCCGGCTTCGGTTTAACCTCAATTATCTCTACCCCGGAAACCAGTGCGTTATCGCTGACACGCCGCTGTTTTATTACGCCGACCGGCGTTTCGCGCCTCTTCGGCGCGTTCATTACCTTATACCGCACCGTGGCCATCTGCGGCCTGGCGCGGGGCGTCGTTATCTCCGCCATAATATTGCCGCCGAACGCGGGCCGGATCTGAACAAGATCGCCCTTTTCCCCCATTTCCAGCGCCGTACAGTCCGCCGTCAGCCCTGTGTTAATCCGGGCGGCGACGCGCGGGGCCAATTGCCGCCCATATGGCGTCGCGCCGACCAGTACCGAAGAGGGTTTTGTTCCTTTTATAAAATGTTCGAATACCGCCGCATAAGGTTCTGCGCGAAAATATTTAAGCTCCGCGCGCTCATAAACATATATCTCATCTGCGCCGTAATAGCGCAGGCTTTCCGCTGCATCGCCCGCATTTTCGCCGCATATCAGCACAATCACTCTTTCACCGGAAACCGCGGCTAATTCGGACGCCTTGCCCAGCAATTCCAATGAAACAGGATGCGGTTTGCCGGCTTCCTGTTCCGCGTAAACGGCGATACCGTTCCAGTCCGCAGCGTTAAACGCTTTTGCGTCCGCGGCGTTTTCCATCACCGCCGCGCCCGGAGGTCCGTTTTTCACACATATACGGCACATTCGGCAGGCTGCGTTAATCACGACCTCGCCTTTTTCGTCCAGTTCCAGCGCTCCAAACGGGCAGATACTCAGAAACGCCCGTCTGTCGGCGATTTTTTCCGAGTGAATAACCAGTCTTTCCATACCCGCTCCCATATCAGACAATGCCCAGATCGGCCAATACGCTTGTAAGCCGGCCGGCCGTCTCCGAAGGGCTTTCCCGCCAGACTTCGTGTATAACTTCGATCTCCGGCGGAAAAATACGTTTAACCTGTGTGGGCGAACCATCCAGCCCATAGTGCGACGGGTCTTTATCCGGCATGTCATCAAGCGTCAGCGTGTGAACCCGCAGCCCCGCGCTCGCCTGCCTTCGCACATAGGAAGGCAGGCGGGGCGTGCAGATATCCTTGTCCACACAAATCAGGCAGGGAAGGGTAATACGCGTGTCGAACACATATTCGTTGATTTCATAAGTCACGGCCGCGCGGCCGTTTTCCATCCGAACGGAGGATACGTTGGCCGCACTGGGTATACCCAGCCGTTCGGCCAACTCAGAACCTACCTGGGCCGTGTCGCCGTCGGTCGTCTGTTTACCGCAGAGGATCAAATCAAACGCGCCCAGGCGGTTTATCGCCTGTGAAAGGGTATAGCTTGTGGCCAGCACGTCCGCGCCTGCGAAACGCCTGTCCGTAGCCAGAACACCGTCGTCCGCGCCCAGGGCGAAGGCTTCGCGTATTACAGCCTCAGCCTGCGGCGGCCCCATGGTCAGCGCCGTAACCTGCCCGCCGTAACGCTGTTTAAGCTGTAACGCTGTTTCTATCGCGAACAGGTCATAAGGGTTCATGCGGCTTTCGGCGCCCGAACGCATCAGCAGTCCTGTTTCCGGATCAACCTGGGTTTTGGACGACGCCGGCACCTGTTTTACACACACAATAATATTAATATTCATAAAAACAATTAAAACTGGATATACGCTGTTTGCGTCAAGAGATATTCCATCAGTCCGTTTCTGCCGTCCGCGCCGCCGATACCCGACTTGCGCCAACCCGCGTGGAAACCCTGCATACCCTCGAAATGCTCGCGGTTGACGTATGTCTCACCGAATTTCAGATCTTTCAGAGCACGCATAACAGTATTGATATTCGTGGAGAATATGGATGAAGTTAATCCATATTCACAGTCGTTCGCCAGCGTGATGGCCTCGTCATAGTCGTCGAAAGGCAGAACAGGCAGTACGGGGCCGAACACTTCTTTTTGGACGATCTCCATATCCTGACGCACGTTGGCCAGTATGGTGGGCTCGAAGAAATATCCCGCGTCCATGTCCGGAATATTGCCGCCGGTAATAACCTCCGCGCCGTCTCTCACCGCGCGCTTGACCATAGAATCTATTTTTTCCTGCTGGGCCTTATCGACCTGCGTGCTCATGGACGGCGCCGGGTCGGCGAACGGATCGCCGTATGTGGCCGCCTTAAACGCGGCGGTCAGTTTCTCCATAAAGGGCTCGTACACGCTGCGGTGTACATACGCGCGTTCGGCGCAATTACAGATCTGTCCGCTGAACAATAAGCGGGAATCCGCTACACGGCGCGCGGCTAAGTCCAGATCGGCGTCGGCAAAGACAACGGCCGGCGCTTTTCCGCCCAATTCCAGGGAAACCTTCATAACTTTATCGGCTGACGCGCGGATAATCTCCTGCCCCGCCTCGACGCTGCCCGTCAGCGTAACCATGTCGGTTATGGGATTGCGTACCAGCGCGTCTCCCAAAGTGGCGCCGCCGCCGGATACAATGTTCAGCGCGCCTTTAGGCAGATCCAGTGAAGCGACCAGCCGGGCGAAAGCAAACGTGGTATTGGGCGTAGTGCTGCTGGGTTTAATCACAATGGTACAGCCGGTCAGCAACGCGGGCGCCACCTTGCGGGCCATGACAAAAAACGGAAAATTCCACGGGCATATACCCGCTGCAACGCCGATGGGCTTGCGGAACAGGAAGATGCTCTCGTCCAGCCTGTCGCTGTTGATGATTTCGCCTTCGTAAATACGCGCCCAACCGGCGTAATAATCGAAATAGTCGGAGGTGAAGTCAATTTCTACCTGGGCGAACGGAAAAACCTTGGCCTGTTCCGAGGCCAGCGTACGCGCAAGTTCCACACGATTGGCGCGGATTAGCGCGGCTATTCGCGTTAAATAGCCGGCGCGTTCGGGAACAGGGCGCTTCTCCCAATCTTTCTGGGCCTTTTTTGCGGCTTCCAGCGCGTCGGACGCGTCGTCGGCGCCGCCTTTGGGCGCCTGCGCGATGATTTGGCGAGTATACGGGTTTTCAACATCAAACCACTCGCCGGTGCGCGGTTTTATAAATTCGCCGCCTATGTACTGCAGGTACTTTTCCATAATAACCTCCTTATTAAACGCTTATACAGTAAATTATACCACATAACGAATAAAAACATAATTTAATCATCTTTTTTAAATACTTATATATTATAGACAACCGGGGTGCTAATATTGGAATACAGAAAAAATGATATGGAAACCGCCGATGAAACAGGCGTTGGAACCGTTAATGATGATAATTCCGGGTCAAATTCCGATGAATCGTCTGAATCCGAGGCCCAGGAAACCGATATAAATCTGGACGCGGAGATTGCCCGCCTATTGGAAGCCGATACAGCGGCAGGCGAAATGCTCAATTTTGATGATATTGATTTTATTAACGATGTTTCCGTGTTTGATCGGGAACGAAGGTCGCTGCGTGAAGCTATGATAGGCGCCCCGGCGTCGGAGGCGCCGCTTGAGGAAGAAACAGGCCTGACAGATCAAAGCGTTATTGAGGCACAGTCCTCAAAGAAACCGAAAAAACCGATTATTATAGGCATTATTTTGGCGTCATGCGTTATTTTGGCGTCCGGCGCCATTTTTTTTCTGTCACGCGGGCTGCCTCATTCGGATCTATCCGGGCGTGGTCAAGATAAAATTCCGGTTAGAATACCGAGTAACGCAATAAATAACGCGTCATATATTTTTTTTAATGATGAAGATACCACAGGTTCACTGGATATAAAACTGAAAAAAATGGCGTACGGACAGCTTTCAAGTATATTCTATTTTATCGGCGGCGCTGACGCGAGGGAATTTTCGTTTAAACTCAGCGATCAGTCAGGCAAAACCTACCCCATGGACATGACGCTCCGTCAACCTTCAGACTCGGTAATATTCAGGCCGTTCGACGCGGGCGTTACCGATTTTGCGCTTGATATAAAGGATAACAGAAGCGATCGGACTCAAACGCTGCTGTTTTCGTTGAAAGACAGGCGAATGATGCCCGCGCGGTATATCAACATGCCTGTTGACATATCCCCGGAAGGTAAAGGAACCGTGTTGATTGAAAGCGCGGTATTCACAAATACCGGCTCGACTTTGCAGATAAGGTTTCAAAATAAATCGGATAACGGCGTAAACATTACGCCTGAGACACGAATCACCATGATGGACGGGGCCTATTCCGTTCCGTCCAGAGATCCGGCGGACGGCCTGTATTCGGATACGCTGCTTGAGGGAGACGCCTATGAGGCCCGTCCCGCTTACACGAACTTTCAGGATGAGGGCGTTACGCTGGCGCGTGTTGATTTCGAACCAGTTCGTGGTTTAAATGACGATATTACGCTCAGCGTAAAAAGGCTTAATAGATTGGATTCACCTCAAATAACGCTCAATACCGCAGATCTGTTCGATTTCGCGCAAAAGGGTTCAAAAGAACTTATGTTTGACTATTTCAATTTGATAATAGAAGGGATGCAGACGCAAGGCGACGTAATCGCCCTGGTTATGCACGGCGAGGATTCCGAAACCCGCAATCGGGTAGAGGTACAGGCCTCGGTCGAGCTTCACGCGAAAGATCGGCTGGGTTACGATATTATTATCCGTGGCGAATGCAAGTCAGGCCCGAAGGGTACGGACGTGCGGTTTAAAGTTGGCGATAATCCTGTTATCAAGATGAATCCCGAATTAATACAACTGAAATTTAATAGCATAGAAACTGTTTTAAATGATATTATCGCGACGCTAAAACTGTCTGAACTAGACTCGAAACCGTCGGTAAAACGCCGGGCGGCGAAAGACGAACTGGAAAATATGTTTGGCGGCGCCGCGCAAACGGATCTAATATTCTTAAATGGCGGCGTTCTGGTAGGATCTGTTTTGCAAATGCCTGACACTACGGAAGGCGGAACGCCGTTGGTACATTTGGTAAGCGCGGCGCAAAGAGATGAGCGGTGGGTTGTATATGCGGACAATACCCTGAGGGTTACAGCGCGCGGAAGCGCGCCATAAGTTTTCTTTAACAGACGGGGCCGCGCGAAGAGCGTTTACTCCGCGCGGCCAATACGATATGAACCGATACGGAGCGCAATCCGCCGCCCATTCACCCCTCATCGCCCGCCGTCAGCACACGACGCTCGCCGTTATCCGCGTCCTCGTCCAGCAGACGTTCCAGCCTGCTCCATAGGGATTGATAGTCCATATCCGTTATATCGCGCATTGTGGCAAACGTCGTCAGGGCTTGTTCACGCTGATGGGACGGTTCGCCCAGATAATCCGCGATGTTGCTGACACTCAGCCTCAAATCCATAAACAGCGAAAAGAAACCGGTCAAAAATGTTTCCCTAGCGTTTTCGTCATTTTTAAGCCGCTCCAGACAGGCCAGCACCTGACCCAATATATCCAATACATAGGCCTTTTCACTGCCGTTCAGATTATTGACGCTATTGACAGCGGACAAAACCGCGCCGTCCGGTTCGAAAGAATCGGCGGATTCCCGTCTGTCTGACAGGCCAAGCATAAAATCAGCGGAGCAGCGAAAATATTCCGCCAGCCGTATCAGCGTATCAGCGTCCGGCTTTGTACGGCCGGATTCCCACGCGCGTACAGCGGCTTCCGATTTGTCCAGTATCGACGCCAGCTGCGTATGCGTCAAGGACTTTTCTGTTCTTATCTCTTTTATACGTTCCTTAAATTCCATGCGATCCATGCGTGCGGCCGCCTGACGGCGGACGCGTATTTCTCCTTTCTTATTCGCCCTCGATAAACTCCAGAATGCCGATATACGCTAAATTACGATATTTTTGGGCGTAATCCAGCCCATAGCCCACGACAAATTCATCGGGGATCTCAAAACCGATATAGTCCGGTATTACGTCGTATACTTCCCTGCGGGATTTTTTGTCCAATAATGTGCAGATCTTCAGACTCGCCGGTTTCTGCGCGTTCAAATGCTTGCTCAAATGGCTGAGCGTCCGCCCGCTGTCTATAATATCCTCTACCAGAATTACATATTTGCCGGTAATAGGGTTTTCCAGATCCTTGTCGATTTTTATTACGCCGCCGGGAACAACCCCGTTCCCATAACTGGATATATCCATAAAATCGAATTCCACAGGCAGGTTCAGCTTGCGCGAAAGATCGACCATAAAGATAACGCCGCCCTTCAATACGCAAATGAGCGTAACGATCCGGCCCTCGTGATCACGCGTTATGTCGCCGGCAATCTCCTCCACGCGCCGGGCAATCTCTTCAGCCGGAATCAGCGGCCTGATAACCTCTCTCAATGCGATCACTCCCACATTTGAATATAAATTTTCCGCGATTCACGGCTTAAAGCCTCATACTCTTCATGGCAGATGTTTTTGCCGTCTAAAATCCATAGTACGTCGCCGCCCTGCGCGGCCAAACCAATGCCTCCGCGCCGATATGACGGGATTTTGTTGTTGATGAAATAATCCTTCAGTTTAACCCTGCCTACACGCCGTATGCGTATGAAATCACCCGGCCGCCGTGAACGAATTTGAATATCGTCTATCTTATCATATAAAAAGGCTTTAGTACATACCGCGTTTCGCGGCGCCGGGTTTTCCGACAGCAGGAAATACAGCGACAGTTCCGGAACATACAACGTTTCTCCGGGCTTTAAATCATATAGGAAAGCCTGCGGGCTTTCCATTCCGGCCGTCGTAAAACGCAGCTCATCAAAATGCCTTTTTACGGTTACTCCGCCGGGAAGGACAGCCTGTTTGCCTGATTGGGCCTTAATCAAACTCCGCGCGGTTCGAATATGATACGCCGAGACATCCTTTAAGCCCCATGCCGATAGCGCCAGGCGGATTACGCGCGAGGTTACCGCGGAGTGATATTCGCACAGGGCGGAGACGGACAGGGAAACACAAAGCCGCTCTGATGAGATCAAAGAAACGCCAAAGGCCTCCCGCGCGGCTTTATCTATAAAATCCTCGTCTTCAGTGCATGCGCGGCTCAGCGAACTCAGCTTTTCACGGAAATCAACGCCTAAACGGGATTCTATTTCAGGGATAAGCGTGTTTCGTACGCGGTTACGCGTGAATGTTTCGGAAAGGTTTGATGAATCTGTCCGATACGGTATGTTGCGTTCCAATAGATAGGATTCAATTGAGGAACGGCCGGTCTCAATCAGCGGACGGATAATCGGGCCGCGTACCGGCGGAATTCCGCACAATCCCGGCAAGCCGGTTCCCCGGCAGATACGCATGAATACCGTTTCAGCATTATCATCCAGGTGGTGCGCCACGGCAATTTTATTCGCTCCGCAGGCGTTCATCGCGTCCGCGAAGCGCTTATAGCGGATTTCCCTCCCGGCTTCTTCCAGACTCAGTCCCAGTGTGTCAGCCTCCCTCTGAGCGTCGGTGTGAAACGCGATGAAATGAACCCCGATGTTTTCGCTGTATATACGCGAAAAATTTTCATCCGCGTCCGCTTCCGCGCCTCGCAGGCCGTGGTTAACGTGTACGGCGGTTATGCCAAGGGCGTATTCTTTACGCAGCTCCGTCAGCAGCGTAAGCAGCAGCACGGAATCGGCGCCGCCGGAAAGGCCCGCTATAACGCGATCGCCGTATGCCAGCATGTTGTATTTATTAAGGGTATCTAAAAACGAACTCAGCATCGTATCACCGGTTCAAGTATAGATCTTCTCAACGCGGTTGGCAATCGGCTAAAAGTAAAAGCGCGCCGCAAAGCGGCGCGCTTGATAACCGGTCACAAAGCATCCCGTTTACGCCTCATCTTGCAAGGCGTCGTAGCCTTCTTCTCCGGTACGGACTTTGATTACATTTTCCACATCACTGATAAAAAGCTTGCCGTCACCAAAATTTCCGGTGTAAAGGGCCCGCTTTACCGCGTCCACCAACGCGGGCACAGGCACTTTGCAGATAATAATATCCAACTGCATTTTTGGCAGCAATTTGGTTTCCACAGGCGTGCCCCGGTAGTACTCCTTAGTGTGGCCTTTTTGCATACCATATCCCATTACGCTGGTTACCGTCATGCCGGTAATGCCAATGGCGTCCAATGACTCCTGCAATTTGGACAGCCGGTCATATCCGGTGATAATAGTGACCTTTGTTATTTTTGCGCCTGGACTCGCCGTGTTGACGATCGGAATGGCTTGATCCGAAGGGATCACCGGCTTAGGCGGATTAATGGCAATAATTTCGTCGTCATCCTCCAGAATATGTACCGCCGCCGCAAAGTCGGGATACGCTTTGTTGCCGTGCTCGCCAATATCAAGGCCTTCTATTTCGTCTTGAGCGGTTACACGAATGCCGATAGTTTTTTTCAGGATGAACCATACCAGCGCGGAAGCCCCAAATCCAAAAATCGCGACGGTGAGAACGCCAAGCGTCTGAATACCCAACAATCCAAGGCCTCCGCCATAAAAAAGACCGTTGGCGGGGGATAGTGTAGTTACGCCTGCTCTTGCGAAGAGACCGATCGATAATGTGCCCAAAATACCACACACCAGATGAACGCTGGTTGCGCCAACCGGATCGTCCACTTTGAACTTGTCAAACGTAAGAACCGCGAACACCACCACAATACCGCCAATCACGCCAAGGAACAGCGACACCGGAATGCTCACATAGGCCGCGCCGGGGGTAATAATGACCAAACCCGCGAGACAGCCGTTGATGGTCATGCCAAGATCCGGCTTGCCGATTTTGAGCCAACTGGTCGCCGTGGACATTAAGATGCCGGCGATTGCCGCCGTGTTCGTTGTAAGCAGCACGTGAGCCACGTCCTCCGGATTCGCGAAGCTTAGAGTAGAGCCGGGGTTGAAACCAAACCAGCCAAGCCACAGCACAAACACGCCGATAACCGCCAAACTCATGTTATGCCCGGGGATCGCTCTGGGCGTACCATCTTTGCTATATTTACCGATACGCGGCCCAAGGATGATAGCGCCCGCCAAGGCAGCCCAACCGCCCAGGGAATGTACCACTGTGCCCCCGGCAAAATCTTGGAATCCCAGCGCCGCCAGCCAGCCGCCGCCCCAAATCCAGTGGCCGATGATGGGGTAAATCACCAATGTCAAGGCAAACGAAAAGATAATAAAGGCCACATATTTCACACGTTCCGCAACCGCGCCGGAAACGATTGTGGCCGCCGTACCGCAAAATACAAGCTGCCAGAAAAACTTGATCCAAAACGTAATGGGGGAACCCAAAAGTAAAGTTTCGGGGTTGGTGTAATACGCGGGAATGCCGCTGAGGATCCAAAGGTTCCCCGTACCTACGAGAGGGTTATCACTGCCAAACATCAGACCAAAACCCAACAGCATGAAGCCGAGCGAAGAAACAGCGAATACGATAAAATTTTTGCTGAGGATGTTGACCGCGTTTTTCGAGCGGGCCATTCCCGATTCCACCGACGCGAAACCAAGGTTCATCCAAAAAACCAAAAATGCCGCCAGCGATACCCAAAGGGTATCAATCACAACTTGAGACATAAACACCTTTCCTTCCATATTTAAAATTATAAAAAAAAGACACTGTGCATTCCGTTTCGGAATACGCAGCGTCTTTGCTACTCTATGATAATAAAAAATAACACACTATTTGCATTTTGTCAATAGCTCTTGAACCTTTTTTAATGTCAAATTTTTACCAAAAGTGACCGATATATTTCACCAGTATTTTTACGGCAATGCCGACAGTAACGCCTGTAAACACGCCCGAAACCAGCAGCACGGGCAGATATGTTACAATCGCGAATGTCCGCATAATAAAAGACGCGACCAAAATCTGCCCAATATTGTGGAATACGGCGCCTAAAACGCTGATCCCTATCGGGCTGATTTTTTCGCGTCCTATCTGAATTAACGGCGCCATAATGGCAAAGCTGAGAATCGCTCCGCCCAAGCTGTAAAAAAACGAAGCGCCCGTTCCGGCAAAAACGGCGATTAAGACACATTTAAGTAAGGAAATTTCCAGAGCGGCACGCCAGGAAAACAGGTACAACGCGGACAGCACCACAACATTGGCGAGCCCCAGCTTCACTCCAGGTACAAGAAATTCAAACGGAATCCAGCGTTCGACAAAGCCGGCGGCCAGTGCGAATGCCAAAAAAACGGCTTTCAGAGCCAAACTGAGGGCAGTGGTTTTCTTGTTTTCGCTATCTGGCAATGACATCCACCTCCTGATCGAAGCCGCTGTACCCGATGAGTTTTACGATAACGCGGTTGGGCAGACAGGTAATCATCTGTCCTGGCAGGGTGATCTTTCCTGTACGCACGCACACGCGCGAAGGGCAGTCCGCATAAGAAACGGCCACGCCGTCCTGTTCAATGGATAAAATCATTTTCCCGTTCTCAATCACAAATTCGCGCGTTCTTTCATCCGTCAGGGATACGGTTTGTAAAAGCCGCCCCGACGCGTAGATTTCCGCTTTCATCTGATTAGTGTGTTTTTGCTCTCCATAACGAAAAAACAAAAACAGGGCGGCGCATACGGTTAATACGACCGCTATGATGATTCCGTCCGCTTTTTTCATCTCAATCGGCCATTTTGAAACGTTCGTCCACAATATTGAAAACATCTCTAAGACCCGGGGTAATCCGAACGCTCAGATCATCAGCGACAAAAATACCTTCTACGTTGGGCAGCATAGCGAGATGGCGGCGCCCGCGCTCCGCGCCGAGAACAAAACACGCTGTGGAAAGCGCGTCCGCCTGAGTAGAGGATTCGCTGATAACAGTCACGGATATTAGCCCATTATCAACAGGCCGGCCGGTTCGCGGGTTCATGATATGGTGATAAAATTTTCCGTCACTCTCAAAAAAACGTTCATACACGCCAGAGGTGACAATCGCCCGGTCAGCAGCTTCTACAACGCAGAAATATCCATTTTCTCCAGCCAGCGGGTTTTTTACGCCCACCTTCCACAATGAACCGTCTGGTTTTAAGCCATAAACGTAAACGTTTCCGCCCATATCAATAACCCCATGCCTGACATCCGCGTTTTTGAAAATTTCCACCGCCTTGTCGCAGGCGAAGCCTTTCGCGATTCCGCCAAGATCCAGCCGCATGCCTTTTTTGCTCAGTGTAACGGCGGACATGGCCTTATCCAGTATGATACCCTCATACCCAACGGAGAGAAGCGCCGCGTCAATTTCCTCGCTCCCCGGGACGCGCGTATTTTCCGTTCCGATTCCCCACAGACTGACGACGGGACGTATGGTAATATCAAACGCGCCCTCCGTTTCTGCGCTGATCTTTTTCGCGTACTCAATCAGCTCAAAAGTATCCTTCGAAACCTTCGCCGGGGTTCCTGTTCGGCCGGATATGGCCGAAATTTCGCTTTCCTCCGAAATCGCCGACATCCTCGCGTCAATGCCGTAAAGCATTGTGAAAATATCCTCAATGGGTTTCTCGTCACCGCTCCAGCCGTACAACGTAATGGTACTGACCGTATCAAGCGGCCCATCCAGCATTTTAGATATGACCCGTTCATCCGCCGGGCGCGCCGCACAGCCGGCCAAAGCGAACCCCATGATCAGTAACGAGGCGTATAAAAGTCGTCTCATAATTGACTCCGTTTTTCTTACCGCTCCGCTGCCCGCGACGGCGCGCGGACTCACCTAAAGAGGCGAGTCCGCGCGCGCGAAAAGCACGCCGGCGGGAGTGGGGAAATTTAATTCAGGCAGTTACCTTGACATAGTAAGCCTGTGTGTTAAAACCTGTGGAGATTGCCGTAATAACATAGGTCACATCCTCTGACAGCAAGGACAGATCTATGTAGTATGGAGAGCCGGCGCCGTCATTTTTGAGCGCGCCGGCGACAGCCGCCCCGCCTTCCGCCGGTGCGACCGAGCTTGCCATACGGCCCGCCGTGACGATGGACGCCGCGAAATCAAGGTTATCAAAATACAGTTTGCCGTCATTTTCCGTTTTTGATACAAAAAGCGGACTGTCCTCTGTCGCGTCTGCGGCGGTAAGCGCGCTGCCTGTCGTCAATAGCGGTCGTACCGGATTAATAAGAGTGAACGCAATCCGCTTGGAGGCTGCGGTATCCGTCTCCGCGGCCAGATCCAACGTGTAGGCGCCTTGATAGGATCCCGCCAGCAGTGAGGCGTTCAACGTCAGCGTCACCGCGCCGCCGGTTTCGCTTACGTCGTAATCGCCGCTGTCGATCGCGGCCGCGCCTTTTCTCAGGGCGCCGTTCAGCGCCTCGTACTTCTCTACGCCCATAACCGTGAAGACAAGCGGTGAATCCGTATCCGTTACCTGCACGGACGTACCGCCGGAAAGCGCCGCGTCGCCGTTCACGAAATCTTTCATCTCAATCTCGAAGTCTATGTCGCGGAATCCCCATGCGAGGATCTTTACCTGATATGTACCGTATGGAGCGAGATCCGCGAATCTGTCAAACCGTGAAGGCGAAACCGCGATGTCAAAATCCGTGTGCGCCATATGCGTGAAAATATTCTGCAGGAACACGAGCGGCTCTGTATGGCCGCTTTCATCGGTAATATAGCCGGCATAGAAGTAATTGGCGAAATTTGTCCAATAGTTATTGCCTGTGTACTCATCCTCAAGGGCGTCTATAACATATCCTGTCACCTTGTCGCCCCAGTTGCCGCCATAGCTGACGGTTTCCGCGTCCGCGCTCGCCGCGTCGCCGCCCGGGAGCGGCTTGACGGCTTTCACCGCGCCGTCGGCCGGGTCTACGCGGCCGCCCCAGTTGCCGTCAGTCAGCAGGTACTTCACGCGGTACACACCAAGATCGGAGGCGGTTTGGCCATCCGCAGCCAGAATCTCGCCATCCCGCGCTACTTGGGTTATAAGCGTGAAATCCTCAAGCGCGGCAAGCACGCTTGCGCTCTGCCCCGTCGCCTGGCCCGCGGCCTCAAGCAGCTTGGCGTTCGCGTACAAATCGAAGCTGACGCCGACCTCAACGCTCGTAATACCCGTCATGGCGAAATCAGCCGCCGGCGCGGTACGGTCGCCATTATTCGCAAGATTTACGTCCGGCACAAAATGTACCGAACTGTCGCCGAACGTCGCGCTCGAAATCACGTCAACCTTCGGGAGATCCTTTGCATCGGCGTAGGTGATAGAGCTGTTGCCGCCGGTGCGCGTCCCCTGTGCGATGAACAGCCTGGGCGCTGTGACCGTCCCGTCTTGCGTGAACTCAGTGGCGTCCGGCGCGTCGGGCACATTATCACCCGTTACGTCGTGGAAGAACTCGGAAAATTTCATAGGCACGACGCCGTACAGCGTCTTCGGCGCCGCGGCGCCCGCCGATTGGAACGTCACATCGTGGGAAGCGCGGCGCGCGCCGTTATAATACGCGGTCAGCGTCCCGCCGGCTGAACCCTCGGGGAACTCGATCTTATACAGGCTTGAGCCGCTCTTTGTCAGGACTTTGCTTGCCGCGACGTTTACGCCGTCGATCTTATATATATAGATCTCATTGCCATCCGACACTGCCAGCAGCGCGTAATTCACCCCGTCGATCGAATACGATCCGATAAGCGCCGGCGCGGCCGGCGTCTCGGCAGGTTCCTCCGGCAGTACCGGATTTAGGTTTCCGCCGCTGGAAGAAGCGCGGCCCGGAGCAAGAACCGGGGCAAAAGCCGGAGTGGGTTCGTTATCGCCGCTGTCAACCTTCAAAGCGTTATCAAGATTTGCCGCGTCAATCGCTGTTTGCGTTACCGCCCCATCATCCAGCAGGGATTTAAGAAGCGTTTTCGGCGAAGAGGCCGTCGCGCCGCGCGTACCCGGTTTTATGGGCGCGGCGAGCGCGTTCAGCGTAACAGCCGCCATATTTCCGCGCGTAAAGCCGGCGGCGGACGAAGCGTTGGATATGTTAAACTCTCCGTTCGTAATACCGAGCTTGTCGGATAGGATATACGTCGTATCCCAATTAAAGTCAGCATCATCCCTGTAGCCCATAACCCGCAGCAGAAACGTCAGATAATGCGCCGCGGTAACAGGGTTGTCCGTCCCGAATGTTGCCGGGCTGTATCCCATTACAAATCCGTTGGCATAGCCGTAACCAACGTATGGCTTCGCCCAATCCGGCACGTCCGCGAACGGTGAACTGTGATATCCGGTCAGCGCCGCCGACTCCTTGCCCAAGAGCCGGACGATTTCAGTTACAGCCTCACCCCTTGTCGCGCTTTTGTCGAGCGCGAAATCAGGTGTTCCATCCGAGTTTGTACCTATACCGAGCAATAAGCCAAGCCCATACAGCTTTTCCGCGGCTTCTTCAGCCTGTGTCGCCGCAAGCGCCGTCGTGACGCAAAGCGAAAACGTGAGCGTAAGAACGCAGACGAGTGAAATTGCCTTTTTCCCGATAGTCTTCATAAACTATCCTCCAATAATCGCGTATTTGTCCGTATTATGGACAGTACGCGGTCGCTGATGTATAGTGCGCCATTCAGCCGGCCTCCTTTTATTTTATCGCCCTGAGGATTTGATAATCCGTATGCCATATATCGTCATATATGGTTAGCAATAACTAACTGAATTTAATAATACTCCGCGATATCTGATATGTCAATATGGTTTTGTATTATTTGGTTTTGTATTATTGTCCGACTCAGGTTTTTTTTAATCCGTAGGAACATGGCGAACCCATGCAGACCCTGCCTCAAAAGTTTGCATAGGAATGCTTTTAGCGTTAGAATAATATATAATTTCTAGCGGGTAATCCTACACATGAAACCCAAAGACGATTCACGAGGCGAGAGCGGCAACATCAACCCAAAGAAGAGGGAACGAAAGTGACCAATTGGAAACGCAACGCAGGCCTTTTCATCGGCGGCCAACTGATGTCGATGTTCGGTTCAATGCTCGTGCAATACGCCATAACATGGCATATCACGCTCGAAACGCAATCGGGCGTGTGGATGACGCTGTTCACTTGCGCCGGCTTGCTGCCGATGGTGATCGTTTCGCCGTTTGCCGGCGTGTGGGCGGACAGATACAACCGCAAATATCTGATCAACATCGCAGACGGCGTAATCGCCGCAGTTACGCTGACGCTCGCCGTCGTGTTTTTTGCGAGCGGCGAGAATATACCGCTTATGCTTCTGGTCGTGGCAGTTCGCGGGTTCGGGCAGGGCGTGCAAGCTCCCGCGGTCAACGCGCTCGTTCGTTAATATCGGGGCGGCCGGCAGCGGCGTTTTCAACATCGGAGAAATTGTTCTATGCCATAAAATTGTAAATACTTTTACAGGAAAGGCATTGTACCCGGAAATGCTGTACAGGCATCCATTTCGAGAAGGGGCGCTGGGCAGCGTCGGGAGCCCCGCGCGGGCATCCGTTTATGAGTTAACCGACATGGAAGGCGCGTTCGCGTATGAGGC
>JAITDJ010000020.1 GCA_031282635.1 Clostridiales bacterium | reverse complement strand
GATATTACATACAAAATCAATAATCCAGCCCATAAATCTGGCAATGGGTCCGATGATAAAACCTGGGTCTTTTTGAATCAAAAAAAGTCCTCCCTCTGGTCAGCCGTACTCCGTTTTTTTCGGTTATGGCACCGGATCATATCCGCCTTTACAAAACGGGTTGCAGCGCAGAATACGCGCAAACCCCATTACTAAACCCTTTCCCGCGCCATAGCGCCGCAGCGCCTCATACATATACTCAGAACAGCTGGGCGTAAACCGGCACGCCGGCGGCAGGATTCCCGATATATATTTTTTGTAGAATGAAATAACAGACATAAAAAAAACCGCCATTTTCACATCCCTCATCATAAACGCAGGAGTCGCTGCCTTTTCATCAGTGAATAAACAGACAATCGGATTTCTTCAAACTCGGCCCCGGCCGCGGGCTTTCTGGCGACAAACACCAAATCGCAGCCGGGCGCCACAAACCCTTCACACAAACGGTATCCTTCGCGGATTAGTCTTGTTACACGGCTGCGCGTTACGCTTTTGCCCACTTTCCGGCTGACCGAAACGCCCAGCCTGTTCCCGTCCATATCATTTTTCAAGGCGTACAAAACCAAAAACCTGTCGGCGCAGGACTTCCCGCCGCTATAAACCGTGCGGAACTGACAAGTTTTTTTCAGGCTCTCCGTAAACTTCATAACCCTGGCGACGGTTAAGCCGATAACAACTTCCTGCCTTTTCTGCGCCTGCGCAGCAGTACTTTGCGGCCGTTGGACGTAGCCATTCTTTTGCGAAACCCATGTTCCACACTTCTCTGACGCTTTTTGGGTTGAAACGTGCGCTTCATGCCAGCACCTCCTTTTTACTTAACAATTGCAATATTCTGTCATATATACTGTGTATTATATTAAAATAAATTCAAGCAGTCAAGCAAGGTTTGGAAAAGTTTGATTATTATACACATCTTTTACTCATCCCGCCTGATGGATGAATAACTCTTGAAACCGGGCGTTTATTTTGATATATTTATTAAAGAGAAATGAGTTTTTCCACAGAAATACGTTGAGTTATCCACAGTTTGTTGATAACTTTAGAAAATCACGTTAACGCCTGGAGGCTCTCCTATGCAGGAAACAATAGCAATAGAACAATATTGGACAGAGGCCCTTTCTCTGCTGAAAGACGCATTTTCGGATGTGGTTTTCACCGCATGGATAGAACCGCTCACGCCATTCGATTATGAGGAGAATACATTTATCCTTAAGTGCAGCAGGGATTTTGCGAAAAGTACGATTAATCAGCGGTATTTATTCGAGATAACCCGTTGTATACGCACGGTGATGGAACAGGATGTGGATGTGCGCGTAGTATGCGGCGACGATTTTATGCCTAATAACAGTCAGATGCTCAAAAAAGGCAGTTATCAAACAAATCTGAAGAATAAATATGTTTTTGAGTCGTTTGTCCGCGGCAAAAGCAATGAACTGGCTTACGGCGCGGCGATGGCGGTGGCTGAATCACCTGGAATGTCTAATTACAACCCGCTGTTCCTTTACGGCGGCGTCGGCTTGGGTAAAACGCATCTCATGCATTCCATAGGCAATTTCATTTATGATCAGAACCCGGATCTGAAAGTCTATTATGTTTCTTCAGAGACATTCACCAATGAGTTTGTAAGCGCGATAAGACGCAGAGAAACCACGCGGTTTAAAGAAAAATACCGTAATCTTGATGTAATGCTGCTGGACGATGTTCAATTTCTAGTCGGCAAGGAGGAAACACAGGAAGAGCTGTTTCATACCTTCAACGCGCTGTACGGCGCGAGTAAACAAATCGTACTGACCAGCGACCAGCCGCCCAAGTCTATAAAGGATTTGGAGGATAGACTGGTCTCTCGTTTCGCAATGGGGTTAAATGTGGATATAACCATGCCCGATTTTGAAACGCGCATGGCTATATTGGAAAAAAAAGCGGAGTTGGAGCATTTGGTTATCCCGACAGACGTCATATATTTCATAGCCAGGAATATCGTGTCCAATATCCGCGATCTGGAAGGCGCGATGAATAAGGTGACCGCTTATTCCCGTCTGACTCGCTCGCCTATCAGCCTGGAATTGGCCGAAAAATCTCTGAAAGACATGATTGTGGGGTATGAAAAACCTGAATTAACCGTTGAGTGCATACAGCAGATAGTGGCGGCTTATTACGGCATTTCCGTGGAGGAAATGAACAGCCGCAAGCGGACGCAGAATATTGTGTTCCCCAGACATGTGGCCATGTACCTGTCACGTAAGCTGATAGACGTGTCGCTGCCGGTAGTCGGGAAAATCTTCGGCGGCAGGGATCACGCCACGGTTATCCATGGCTGCGATAAAATTGATAAAGCGCTGGAAAACGACATAAATGTACAACATGTGCTATTTGACCTAGAACACAGAATAAAAGGCTGATTTTTATATGCAATCGAACAGAGTCAGAATGGTTACAGAATTGTTGCATTTGTATGACAATGTAGTCAAGGGCAGTTATCCACAGATTTTTATAAAAATCTGTGGATAACCACCTATTTTCCTGTGAATAAGCTGTTGATAACCTGTGGATAACCCCTATTTTAATAAATTAAAGACGGATTAAAGAAAGATTAAAGACGGATTAAAAAAACATATTGCAACAGAACTGTGGATAAGTGGCGTAAAACCTGTGAATAAGCTGTTGATAACCTGTGGATAAGTCATCTTATGATCCAAGTTTATTTTTTGACATTTTTCGAATTTGTTAATTATGTGAATAACTACCCTAGTTATTCACATAGTTATCCACAGGCAAAATGGCTTAGTATCAGGCAAAAACAGGGTTATCCACATTATGCACAGGCCCTACTACTACTACTATAAGATCATTCCTTACTACACGATCCGGGCGCGCGCGCGAGGAAAAAATTTCTTAAAAAAGCTGGGAATTCATGAAAAATGTGAATAACTTTTCGACCATATTCATGTGGAGGTATATATGAAAATCATCGCGGATAAAGAAAAACTGCTGGAAAACTTGAATACCGTCAGCCATGCAGTCTCGAGCCGTACGACACAACAGATTTTAGAGTGTATTTTAATTCAGGCGGAGGACAGTCTGCGCGTCTATGGCAACGATCTGGAGTTAGGGATAGAATCGGCTGATATTGAAGCTGAGATAGAGGAACCCGGCTCAGTGGCGCTGGAGGCCAAGATCTTTTTGGATATGGTGCGCAGGATGCCTGCGGGGCTTATTCAGATAGAGGCGGATCACCAGAATATAACCAAAATTAAAAGCGGACGCACGGAATTCAAGGTGCTGGGGCAGCCCGGCGACGAATTCCCCATTCCGGAAAAGATGAAACAGGATTTAGGATTTGAAACGAACGCCGCGGATTTTAAAGAGATGATCAGGCAGACGATCTTTTCGGTAGCCATTGACGAGAGTAAGCCGGTGCTGACCGGTGAATTACTGCAGATCAAAGACGGCTGCATTCATCTGGTTTCTGTGGACGGGTTCCGCATATCATACCGCCGCGGCAAGGAAGCGATGATTGAGCCTGAAGCGGTCAAGGCTGTTGTGGTTCCGGCCAAAAGCCTGAATGAACTGGGGCGCATACTGCCTTCCGACGGCGAATCGCGGCTGAACTTTTATATTCAGGACAGCCATATACTGTTTCGGACTGAAAACTACACGCTTATTTCCCGCTTGCTTGAAGGCGAGTTTATAAGATATAATCAAATTTTCAGTGAGGATTTCAGTACGCTGATCAATATAGACCGCCAGCAGCTGCTGATGAGTCTGGATCGCGCGTCGCTTTTAACGCGCAGCAACAAGAATAACCCGGTTAAGCTGTCTATCGGGCAGGATACCGTGGTTATCACATCCAATACGGAAACAGGGACGTCATATGACGAAACTTCGGCGGATATAGACGGCTCGCCGTTGGAGATAGCGTTTAACCCTAAATACCTGATTGACGCGCTGCGCGTGATCGATGACGAAAACGTGGTGATGACGTTTACCGGGGCGCTCAGTCCATGCATTTTAAGGGGCGCCAGTATTGATTATTACAAGTACCTTATACTGCCGCTGCGTTTGAGAAACTGATTGAAAAGGCCGGAAAATGGCAAAAATACTATGGGTGCGGTATGAAATTACATACAATCGCTTTCACGGATTTCCGGAATCTGTGCGACGGCGTACACGAACTGTGCGGCGGCGTGAACATTCTTTACGGGGATAACGCCCAGGGGAAGACTAATTTTCTGGAAGCCGCTTATGTCTGCGCTACAGGCCGCTCGCAGAGAGGCGCATCTGACCGCGAAATGATCCGTTTCGACCGTAAAGAGGCTCACGTTAGCGTAGAGACGAACGACCGAACGAGGATAGATGTTCACCTCTGCCGCGACGGTAAGAAACGCGCGGCGGTAAATCACACGCATGTGCGCCGCTTGGGGGAATTGTTCGGAAATCTGCTGACTGTGGCGTTTTCGCCTGAGGATTTAAAACTCATAAAATCCGGGCCTGCCGAGCGCAGACGATTTATGGATATAGAGCTATGCCAGCTGAATCGTGTTTATTATTACGAGCTGCAACAGTATTACCGGGCGTTGAGGCAGCGAAATAATCTGCTGAAGGATATCCGGCGGTACGCTGCCGCGGCGGATACGCTGCCCGTGTGGGATCGTCAGCTGGTTGAATACGGAACAAAAATATCCCGGCGCAGGAGTGTGTTCCTTGAAATGCTGAACCCCATCGCGTCCGATATCCACGCCCGGATAACGTCCGGGAGGGAAACGCTGTATGTCGGTTACGATCCCCATACGCCCGCGGATTTACTGGAGGAAAGGCTTGCCCAAAACCACAAAAAGGACATTGCGCAGGGCGGCACGTCGGCGGGCGTCCACAGGGACGATTTGATTTTTTCAATTAACGGTCTGGACTGTCGGATCTACGGCTCGCAGGGGCAGCAGCGCACCGCTTCGCTCTCGGCCAAACTGGCGGAGGTACGGTTAATCCGCCGGCATAAGGGCCATGACCCCATACTGCTGCTGGATGACGTGCTGTCAGAATTGGATAAGAACAGGCAGCGTTTTCTACTGGAAAGTATGGAGCATATCCAAATCATTATGACGTGCACAGGCGCGGAGGACATTTTTGGTAAGACGCCGGAAGGCTCGAAAATCATGCGGGTAACCGATGGAAGGGTTGAATAATATGTTTCTGCATATCGGGGCCGATTTGTCCGTGCCTGTTCAGGACATTGCCTTAATATTGGACTGTGAAAATGGAATGTCGGAGATTACGCGTGAAGCGCTGAACGCGTTAAAAAGCGCGGATGCCGGCGATATGCGGCGCAGCGTCGTGCTGACGCCCGGAATGGCGTATTATTCGCCCATATCTAAAAGTACGCTGCGCAAACGGCTTCGTAGATTATCGGAACTGATGTAGTCTGGACATGGAAGGGGAGAAAAATGTCAGAGGGATATGACGGCAATCAGATTCAAATACTGGAGGGACTTGAAGCGGTTCGCAAAACGCCGGGCATGTATATTGGAACCACATCTTCCAGGGGTTTACATCATTTGGTATACGAGATAGTGGACAATGCGGTGGATGAAGCCCTGATGGGCTACTGCACGGAGATCACCGTTAATATACACACGGACAACTCAATTTCCGTTTTGGACAACGGTCGGGGCATACCGGTGGGCATTCAGCCTCAGAAAGGCGTCTCGGCGCTGGAAGTGGTGTTTACCGTGCTTCACGCCGGGGGCAAATTCGGCGGGGGCGGTTATAAGGTATCGGGCGGGTTGCACGGCGTAGGCGCCTCGGTTGTAAACGCGCTGTCGGAATGGCTGCGTGTACGCGTATACACAGACGGGAAGGAATATGTCCAGTCATATCTGCGCGGTATGCCGGAAAAACCGGTGGAGGTCGCGGGAAAAACGGAAGAAAGGGGCACTTATATACATTTCAAGCCGGACGCGGAGATATTTGAGGAGCTGGATTACAGTTTTGACGTGTTGAAACAGCGCCTTCAGGAAACCGCTTTTTTGACAAAAGGCTTAAAAATAACGCTTAACGATCTGCGCGGGGACGGTAGTATTACGCGTACGTATCGGTATGAGGGCGGTATAAAGGAATTTGTGCGGCATATCAATAAGAACCGTTCGCCTGTTTTCGAGCAGATATTTTATTGCGAACAAACGCGTGAAGGCGTGTACGTGGAGGCTGCGCTGCAGTACAACGACGGTTTTCTTGAGAATACGTATACGTTTGTCAACAATATCAACACCATGGACGGGGGTATGCACGTGGCGGGTTTCCGCGCCGCCATGACCAAGACAATAAACGACTACGCGCGTAAGTTCAACCTGTTAAAAGAGGCGGACAAAAATTTGAGCGGAGACGACGTGCGCGAGGGTCTGACCGCCGTCATAAGCATAAAACTGGAACACCCCCAGTTCGACAGCCAGACAAAGACAAAGTTGGGCAACAGCGAGGCGCGCGTGGCCGTGGAAGCGGTTGTTTCAGAATATTTGGCTTACTTCCTGGAAGAAAACCCCGCAGTCGGCAAGCTGATTGTGGAAAAAAGCCTCATGGCGTCGCGTGCCAGGGACGCGGCGAAAAAAGCGCGTGAACTGGTGCGGCGGAAGTCTGTTCTCGAAAGCGGCAGCCTGCCTGGGAAGCTGACGGACTGTTCCGAAAAGGATCCGGAAAAATGCGAGATATACATTGTGGAGGGGGATTCCGCCGGCGGATCGGCCAAGAGCGCCCGTACGCCAAAAACACAGGCTATTCTGCCGCTCAGGGGCAAAATCATGAACGTGGAGAAAGCCAGGCTGGATAAAATACTCTCCAACGAAGAGATAAAAGCCATGATTACCGCGTTCGGCACCGGTATTCACGAGGATTTTGATATAGGCAAGCTGCGTTACCACAAGATCGTGATCATGACGGACGCCGATGTGGACGGCGCGCATATACGCACGCTGCTCTTAACGTTCATGTTCCGCTTTATGACGCCGTTGATTGAGGAGGGTAAGGTCTATATAGCACAGCCGCCGCTGTACAAGGTGGAGAAAGGTAAGAACGAGTATTACGCGTACAGCGATCAGGAGCTGGAGAACGTATTAAGAGCCATAGGCCGCGAGGGCATTAAGCCCATACAGCGGTATAAGGGTTTGGGAGAAATGGACGCGGGTCAGCTCTGGGACACCACCATGGATCCGGAGCGCCGAACGCTGTTAAAAGTCAATATCGACGACGCGATTGCCGCCGATCAGATATTCACCCAATTGATGGGCGATAAAGTGGAGCCGCGCAGGGAATTTATTCAAGAATATGGAAAAATGGTGCATAACCTGGATGTGTAGCCTTGGGGTGGGTAAATGAGCGAAACGAATCAATACGATAAAGTTTTAGACGTGTATATTGAGAACACAATGCGCGACTCTTATATAGACTACGCCATGAGCGTTATAGTGGCGCGCGCGCTGCCCGATATACGCGACGGTTTAAAGCCCGTTCACAGGCGTATTCTCTTTGCGATGAATGAACTGAATCTGGATCCGGCAAAGGCGTATAAAAAGTCGGCGCGTATTGTCGGTGACACTATGGGTAAGTACCATCCTCACGGCGAAACGTCTATATATGACGCTATGGTTCGTATGGCGCAGGATTTCTCCATCCGTTACCCGCTGGTAGACGGGCACGGGAACTTCGGTTCCATGGACGGAGACGGCGCGGCTGCGCAGCGCTACACAGAGGCTCGCTTAAGCCGAATCAGCATGGAAATGCTGGCGGATATTGAAAAAGACACCGTGGACTTTATACCCAACTACGACGGCGAGTTTCAGGAACCGACTGTGCTGCCGTCGCGGTTCCCCAACCTGCTGGTAAATGGTTCCTCCGGCATAGCGGTCGGCATGGCCACCAACATCCCGCCGCATAATTTATCCGAGTGCATAGACGCGCTGACGCTTATTATTGATAACCGTATTGACAGCGGCAGAGAAACGGACATAGGCGAACTCATGAACATCATAAAAGGGCCGGATTTCCCTACAGGCGCGTCTATTCTGGGCACAGCGGGCATGCGTCAGGCGTACCGAACCGGCAGGGGCAAGGTGACGGTACGCGCGACGGCTGAGATCGAGCCCATTCCGGGCAGCCCGGGGCGTGATATGATTGTGGTCACGGAAATCCCCTATCAGGTGAACAAGGCCAAGCTGCTGGAAAAGATGGCCGAAATAGTAAAAGAACGTAAGGTGGAGGGTGTTACCGCCATTCGTGACGAATCCAATCGGGAAGGCGTGCGGATGGTTCTGGAGTTGAAAAAGGACGCCAACACCAATGTGATCCTGAACCAGTTCTATAAATTTTCACCGCTGCAGGAGAATTTTAGCGTGATCATGCTGGCGCTGGTGAAGAACGAGGCCAAGATCCTGAATATAAAGCAGATGCTGGAACTGTACCTGCAGCACCAGGAAGACGTTTTGCTGCGGCGCAGCCGGTTTGAGCTGGATAAAGCTCAAAAACGCGCGCATATCCTGGAGGGCCTGCTGATAGCGCTGGATAATACAGATGAGATTATCGTGATTGTACGCTCGTCGCCGGATGCCCAAACCGCGCGTACGCGCCTGTCCGAACGGTTTAGCTTGACCGACGAGCAATCGCTGGCCATCGTCGATATGCGTCTGCGCGCGTTTACCGGCCTGGAACGCGGTCGCCTGGAGCAGGAGTATGCCCAGATAGAAGAGAGGATAACCGAGCTGCAGGCGATTTTAAGCAGTGAAAAACGTATGTATGAGGTTATCCGCGGCGAGTTAAAGGCCATTAAAGAAAAATACGGCGACGAGCGCCGGACCAGCATCGTGCGCGGCGAAGCCGAGATTGAGATAGAGGATCTGATAGACGAAGAAGACAGCGTTGTTACCATGACGCGGCTGGATTATATCAAGCGGCTGCCACTTTCGACATATAAAAGCCAGAATCGCGGCGGTAAGGGCATAATCGGAATGCAGACGCGAGAAGAGGACATAGTCAAAAACATGTTTGTCGCCAGTACGCATGACGGGATCTTATTCTTTACGAATCTTGGCCGCGTCCACCGCATAAAGGCATATGAGATCCCGGCTGCCGGGCGTACGGCCAGGGGCATGGCTGTAGTCAACCTCTTAAATCTAAGCGGGGGTGAAAAGACCGCCGCGGTTATCCCCGTAAGCGGAGGCGATTACAACGGCTGCCTGATGATGCTGACTAAGCGCGGACTGGTAAAAAAGACGATGCTGGAACAGTTTGCGAATATTAGAAGATCCGGACTGAACGCGATGTCTATCAGAAATGACGATGAACTGATCGCCGTGCTGCGCGTGGAGGAAGGCCGGGAATTATTCGTCGCCACAGCCGGGGGCATGGGCATACGGTTTAATGAGTCGCAGATCCGCGCCACAGGCAGAAATGCCGGAGGCATGAGAGCCGTAAAGCTGCGGGGGAGCGATTTCGTTGTCGGCGGGGGCGTTGTTTCCGGCGAAGGGCAGATCCTGTTTGTATCCGAACTGGGTATCGGAAGATGCACGGATATAGAGGAATTCAGGTTGCAGAACAGGAATGGAACCGGGCTGAAGGTGTACAAGGTTACGCCCAAAACCGGTATGGTGGCGGCTGTCTGCCCGGTTACCGAACGCGAGGAACTGATGCTGATAACATCTGAAGGCGTGATTATTCGCATACGGGTATGTGACATATCCGTACAAAGCAGGCATTCCAGCGGTGTAAAGCTGATTGATTTGGCGGAGGGCGTAACCGTGGCCGGGGTAGCCAAGATTGCAGAGGAGCAGCTGGAGGCCGCGAAGCGGGCGGAAACGGAGGACGAGACGGGAAATACCGCCGGCATAGAGGACGGTAAAAGCTAATATGCGCAAGACAAACCGCCCCGCGTATATTTTCAAAACAGGGTATATACGCGGAGTGGTTTTTTGCCGCGATTGACACAGAACAGAAATCTGGAAACTATAGACAATTTTAATTTAATCAGATATTATGAATCCAGGTAATATGAGTTCAAATTAACAAGATAGGAGGCGGCGCGATAAATCGCACTAATCTTCGCGCGTACATCTATGAGGATTTTTATTAAGTGCATATTGGCGGTACTGATCGCCTTATGCGAAACAGCGGCGTTTTCCGTATCCGCGGCCGCGTTTGAAATATCCGCGCCCAGCGGAGATACGGCCGCGCAAGCGAAACGTTTGGCTGCCGGCGTAACTCTGGACGGGATCTTATTGTCAGACTATACATATCCGCTGGCATATCAGAAATTCAGCGAGCGGACACAGAAGTTAACGCAGAATTTCGAGCTTAAGGTTATCATGAACGGCAAGGAGTATTATCTGCGGGCTGAAGACATATCAATAGAAATTAATACGCTTGATTTACTGAATCAATTGTGGTTTGCCGTTGATTCATACGAGGCGGAGAATACCTTTGCCTCCGCGTATTCATATGACAGTACGAAGGTGGAGGCGTTCGCGGAGGGTATTGTAAATGATTTGATAAATAGCGCGCCGCCTGTTAAAAAATCCGCGCCCGTATTTGATCCGCAGACACGCACTTTTTCCGAGGGGGTTGCCGGAGGTCAGATAATCGGTTATGATCTGGATCCGAAGACCTTTTTAAACCAAATATACGAAAAGATTGGCGCCGCCATATGGGACGACCCCGATCACCACGCTGCGCTGAACATCAAGTCAAGCCCGAAATATTCCCCCCCCTCGCCGGCTTCCGCTTCAGGCTACGGCCGGATTGGTACATATACTACATATACGACAAACGTGCCTAATCGCAATACAAATATATCGCTGGCCTGCCAGTTTCTTTCCGGCACGATGCTGAAACCCGGTTCCACGTTCTCCTTTAACCGCGAGTTGGGATATACGTCGGAGTCCAGAGGATTTAAAGAAGCGGGCATATTAGTCAACGGTATGCCTGATACCGGCTTGGGCGGGGGCATCTGCCAGGTGTCGTCCACCATTTACAACGCGGTGCTGGAGGCCGGACTGAAAGTAGTGGAACGCCACGCGCACTCGGCGGCGGTCGGGTATGTGCCCAAAGGCCGCGACGCCACAGTCAGCTATGGGGGGCCTGATTTTAAGTTTCAAAATAACACGCCAAATGACTTATACTTAATTCTGGAATATAATGACCGTACGCTGACCGTTTCGCTGTATGGGAAAAAATAGATTCCATAAAAGGCAATAACGGGGCGAAAAACGCTCTGTTATTGCCTTTTACGCGAAGTAAATTTTTATAAACCGCTTGTTTTCAAAAATATGTCATGATACAATGTGTTTATGTCAATTGTATTTCATTATTCGGGTTTGTTTCAGACAAACGCGGAAAGGATGACAATATGCTTAATAAAAAAACTGTGGACGATCTCAGGGTTAAAGGTAAGCGCGTATTGGTGCGCGTCGATTTTAACGTGCCGATGAAAGACGGCAGGATCACCGACGACAACCGGATCGCGGCGGCGCTGCCCACCATCAAAAAACTGGCCAAAGACGGCGGCAGGCTAATACTCTGCTCGCATCTGGGCAAACCTAAAGGGCCGGATCCATCCGCCACTCTATCGTCTGTCGCAATCCGTTTGTCTGAACTGCTGGATAAGGAGGTCAAATTCGCCGCAGACGACGCTGTGGTGGGTGAAAACGCGAAAAAGGCCATATCCGAAATGAAAGACGGCGATGTGGTGTTGTTGGAAAATACACGTTTCCGCAAAGAGGAATCCAAGAACGACGACGCCTTTTCCAAGGAGTTAGCCAGTATCGCGGACGCGTATGTGGACGACGCTTTCGGTTCGTCGCACAGAGCACACTGCTCTACTGTCGGCGTAACAAAATTTGTAGCCGAGTCGGCTGTCGGTTACCTGATGGAAAAGGAGATCCAATACCTGGGCAACGCGGTCAACAATCCGACGCGCCCGTTCGCGGCCATATTAGGCGGCGTCAAGGTATCGGATAAGATAAACGTCATAAATAATCTGCTGGAGAAAGTAGATATCCTGATAATCGGCGGCGCAATGGCGTATACATTCTGGAAAGCACAGGGATTCGGCGCAGGCAAATCGCTGGTGGAGGAAGATAAGGTCAATTATGCCCTGGAAATGATTCAAAAGGCCAAAGACAAAGGCGTTAAATTGCTGCTGCCCATAGATACGGTCGTGGTTAAGGAATTCAAAAACGATACTGAGTACAAGACCGTACCTGCCGGAGGTATAGAGGAAGATTGGATGGGCGTGGACATAGGCGAAAAGACCCGCGAACTGTTCGCGGGAGCGATAAGGGAAGCCAAGACCGTCGTATGGAACGGCCCCATGGGCGTATTCGAGTTTGCTAATTTTGCCAAAGGCACCGTCGCCATAGCGGAAGCACTGGCAAAAATAGACGGCGTCACAATTATAGGCGGCGGCGACTCAGCGGCTGCCGTTATACAATTGGGTTTTGCGGACAAGATGTCACACATATCGACAGGCGGCGGCGCTTCCCTAGAATTTCTGGAAGGTCTGGAATTACCTGGAGTAGCGGCTGTTCAGGATAAATAAAAAATTGAGAACTCAGAGTTGCGCATTGTTGCGGTGAAAAAGATGTAAGAACGGAGGCGAAGCGTGCGTAAAAAAATAATCGCGGGAAACTGGAAGATGAATCTGACGCCCAGGGAAGCGCGGGATTTCATAAATAGTATAAAGGACAAGATAAATTCGGATAAAAGCGATGTGGTGTTTTGCGTTCCGTATCTGGATCTGGCTGTGGCGCTGAATTTAATTCAGGGCACGAATATATCCGTGGGCGCCCAGAATATGTATTATACCGATAAAGGCGCGTTTACCGGAGAGATATCCGCCTCCATGCTTTCGGAAATGAGCGTGAGATATGTTATAATCGGTCATTCCGAGCGCAGGCAGTTCTTTGGGGAAACGGATATCAGCGTTAATAAAAAAGTCAGAAAAGCTCTGGAGTATAATATCACGCCGATCATATGCGTCGGCGAGTCCCTTGACCAGCGCAGGCAGGGTATTACAATAGAGCTTGTGCGGCAGCAGGTTAAAATCGCTCTGTTGGATATTCCAGCCGAACAGGCAAAGAATATTGTTATAGCCTATGAACCTATATGGGCAATCGGTACCGGTGAAACCGCCACATGTGATCAGGCTGAGGAAGTCTGCGCGGCCATACGGCTGGTATTGGCCGAGATTTATGGGCAAGAGGCCGCCGACGCCGTTCGCATTCAATACGGCGGAAGCGTTAACGCCGCAAACGCCGCCGAAATATTCGCCATGCCTAATATAGATGGCGGGCTTGTCGGAGGCGCGAGTATAAAGGCGGAATTTGAGAAGGTTGTTAACTATGAGTAGAATGAGGCGGTTATGAGCCAAAAACCAACGGTACTGATGATATTGGACGGGTTTGGGCTTTCGGACAATGTTGAAGGGAACGCGATTAAACTGGCTGATACGCCTAATCTCGATCATATTTTTGCCGCGTACCCGTGGGAAAAGGGATATGCGAGCGGTTTAGCGGTCGGCCTGCCGGATGGTCAGATGGGTAATTCCGAGGTGGGGCATCTCAACATCGGGGCGGGTCGCGTGGTGTACCAAGAACTGACGCGAATTACCAAATCCGTTCAGGACGGCGACTTTTTTGAAAACCCTATACTAGCGCAGGCTATGGATAACTGCAAGGGCGGCGGCCGGGGCCTGCACCTGATCGGGCTGCTCTCCGACGGCGGAGTACACAGCCATAACGCTCACTTGTACGCGCTTCTGGAAATGGCCAAACGCCGCGGCGTAAAAAATGTATTTGTGCACGCTTTTTTGGATGGACGTGACACGCCGCCTACCTCTGGCAAGGGTTACCTGCAGGAATTGGAAAGCCGTATGAAATCCATCGGCGTCGGTAAAGTCGCCACAATCAGCGGCAGGTATTATGCGATGGATCGCGACAACCGCTGGGAACGCGTGGTGAAGGTGTATGACGCCATGGTGTTCGGCGAGGGAGAAATCGCGGACAGCGTTTCCGAGTGCATGGATAAGACCTATGCCGCCGAAGTGAACGACGAATTTGTCGTCCCTGCGATTATACGGGATAACAGCTTGCCTGCAGCGGTAATAAAACCGCTGGATTCCGTTATATTTTATAATTTCCGTCCGGATCGCGCCCGCGAGATTACGCGTGCCTTTTGTGATCCTGAGTTTAAGGGCTTTGAACGCCGGAATGGTTTATTTCCATTGACATATGTGTGTTTTACGGAGTATGATGTGACTGTCTCTAATAAACTGGTAGCGTTCACCGGTCAATCCCTGGCCGATACGTTTGGGGAGTATATTTCTTCCCTGGGTTTGAAGCAGCTGAGGCTGGCCGAAACCGAAAAATACGCGCATGTTACGTTCTTTTTTAATGGCGGCGTTGAAACGCCGTACCCGGGTGAAGACCGTATTTTGGTGCCATCGCCTAAAGTGGCCACTTACGATCTTCAGCCGGAGATGAGCGCGTTCCTGGTTACTGATAAACTGGTGGAAGCGATTACGTCGCGGAAATACGATGTCATTATAATAAACTACGCGAACTCTGATATGGTTGGTCATACAGGCGTATTGAACGCGGCTGTAAAGGCTGTTGAGGTCGTGGATTCGTGTATCGGCAGGGTTCTTGAGGCGCTGCTTGCCGTGAACGGTCAGATGTTTATTTGCGCGGATCACGGGAATTCCGACAAGATGATCGACGAGATTACACGCGAGCCGTTTACCGCCCACACTACCAATCCCGTACCATTTATTCTTATAAACGCGCAAAAAGCGAATGGTATAGATAAGGGCGGGAAATTGTGTGATATTACGCCTACTCTGCTGGCATTAATGGATATACCCAAACCCAAAGAGATGACCGGGCGCAGCTTGGTTATCTGACCGATATGAAGGGAGATAATTACTTATGAAGGGCTTTCTTGAGATTTTAGATGTACACGCCCGCGAAATACTGGATTCCAGAGGCAACCCTACCGTAGAGGTTGAAGCAGTGATAGGCGATAACGACGGCGCCGAATTCTTGGGACGCGCCGCGGCGCCGTCGGGCGCGTCCACCGGCGCGTTTGAGGCCGTGGAACTGCGTGACGGCGGTGAGCGTTACATGGGCAGCGGCGTGGAAAAGGCCGTAGATAACATTAACGATATAATCGCGCCTGAACTTCTGGAAATGAATGCGCTGGATCAGGTGGCAATTGATCAGAAAATGATTGATCTCGACGGTACGCCCAATAAGGCCAAGTTGGGCGCAAACGCCATTTTGAGCGTGTCAATGGCTGTGGCTAAGGCTGCGGCTGAGGCTTTAAGCCTGCCGTTGTATCAGTATCTGGGCGGATTTAACGCTAAACGCCTGCCCGTGCCCATGATGAATATTTTAAACGGCGGTAAACACGCCGACAACACCGTGGATTTTCAGGAATTCATGATTATGCCTGTAGGAGCGGCCTCCTTCAAAGCGGCGCTGCAGATGTGCGCCGAAATTTATCATAGTCTCAAAAAAGTGCTTAAGTCTAAAGGGCTTGCTACCGCGGTAGGCGATGAGGGCGGCTTCGCGCCCGATTTAGCCGCGCCGGAGGATGTTATCGATGTAATATTGGAAGCTGTTAATAAAGCCGGCTATGAGCCCGGCGGCGATGTCCGTATCGCCATGGACGTAGCTGCGACTGAACTGTACGATGAAAAAGACGGCAAATATCATTTTCCGGGCGAAAGCCGGATGAAAAGCGAGGAGATTGTTCGCACAGCGGAGGAAATGGTCGCGCTGTACGAGGGATTGGTTGATAAATATCCGATAATCTCTATTGAAGACGGTTTAGCCGAGGAAGACTGGGAAGGCTGGAAGCTGTTGACTGATCGTTTGGGCAAGAAAATTCAGCTGGTAGGCGACGACCTGTTTGTGACAAACACCGAGCGTTTGCAAAAAGGCATAGACTTGGGTGTGACAAACTCAATTCTGGTAAAAGTCAATCAGATTGGAACTTTAACCGAAACGTTCAACGCCATTGAACTGGCCAACCGCAATAACATGACCGCTGTGGTTTCCCACCGTTCCGGCGAGACAGAAGACGCGATCATCGCTGATATTGTTGTGGCGGCCAATGCCGGGCAGATCAAGACCGGCGCTCCGGCGCGCTCCGATCGCGTGGCGAAATATAATCAGCTGCTGCGCATTGAGGAAGAATTGGACGGCGCGGCCGAGTATCCGGGGCTTTCCGCATGGTTTAATCTGAAAGATAAATAAGACGGTAATCTTATTTTATGAAAGAAGCTGACGCCTTTGGCTGGAATGTCTGTAGTTTATATCATTTTAAACGTTTTGTTTATCGCCGTATGCCTCGGTTTAGTACTGTCTATCCTGTTGCAGAAAAAGAGTTCTCAGGGGTTGGGCAGCATAGCGGGCATGGGCAATACCGAAACATATTGGGATAAGAATAAAGCCCGTTCTATGGAAGGGACGCTCGAAAAGTACACCAAGATAGGCGGAACCGTGCTGTTTGTGTTTTCAATTGTGTTGTGTTTGGTGAGGTAAAAGTGTAGAAGGGGAACGCGTTGCCGCGTTCCCCTTTTTGGGGTGAATAATGGGAAAAAAGAATAAGTATAATGAGAAACTTATGGGTAAAAAGAATAAGCATGGAAATAATCAGAAACCGGCAACGCCTGGAAAAAACCCCAAATCAGAGCAATTGACAGGGATATTCGAGCAGAACGCGCGCGGTTTTGGCTTCATCCTGCCAGACGGCGAAGACAGCGGCGCATATGTTTCAGAGTACGATACCCGCGGGGCCTTCCATGGAGACAGGGTTCGGTACATTTTATCCCATGATGATTACAGCGGCCGGATAAGGGCGGAGATACGCCAGGTATGCGAGTCTGAAGACAAACTTATTCTCGGCGTGTTCCACCGCAAAAAGCGCAACAGTTATGTAAAGCCGCTGGATAACAGGTTTGGCGGTGAAATAAGAGTGTTGGCCAAGTTCCATAATAAAGCCCAGGATCTTCAACTCGTAATGGTTTCCGTTAAGCGTCCGGCCAATTTAGTTTGGATGGATGGCAGAATTGTGGAAGTTCTGGGCTTTATGGACGAGCCTGGCGTTCAAGTGCTGGGGATGATAAAGATGTCGGGCGCGCCCTATGAATTCCCTGAAACTGTACTGAATGAGGCGGAGCAGGTTGAAATGTCTGTGACGCCTGAGAAAGCGTACGTCCGTCGGCGTATAGAAGCTCAGGTTATTACGATAGACGGCGAGGATACCAAGGATGTGGACGACGCCGTTTCACTGACGCTGGATGAAAACGGCGTATATGCCCTAGGCGTGCATATCGCCGATGTGACTCACTATGTGAAAGAAAATACAGATTTGGACAAAGAGGCGATACGCAGGGGAACCAGTATTTATCTGGCTGACCGCGTAATACCCATGCTGCCGCAGGAACTCTCCAATGGTATATGTTCCCTGAATGAAGGGGCGGATCGGCTGGCGTTAAGCTGCGTAATGGATATTGACGCCGACGGGACGCTTTTAAACCATGATATCGTCGAAACAGTTATAAATGTGGGCAAACATATGACGTATCCCAAAGTGACAGCCTTGCTTAACGGAGAAAGCGTACCGGAATACACCGAATACACGCCTATGCTGAAGTTGATGAACAGCCTTTGCCTTATTCTGAAAAAGAAACGGGAGAACCGCGGCGCTATCTCATTTGATCTCGAAGAATCCAAAGCCGAGCTGGACGAAAATGGCCGGACTGTAAACATATCCCTGCGCGAGCGCGGCGCCGCGTCTGAAATAATTGAGGAATTCATGCTGATTTGCAATGAGACGGTAGCGGCCGAGTACTGTGCGAAAAATATACCTTTCATATACCGGGTTCACGAAGAGCCGGATCCGGACAAACTGAGAAAGCTGATCGATTTTGCCAGATCGCTGGGATATCGTATGAAAACGCGGGCAGGGCAGGTTGAACCGAAGAGTATTCAAGATCTTATAAACAGGGTCAAAGGCAGGCCGGAAGAAAACATTATTACAAAAACCGCGCTGCGCAGTCTGAAGCGGGCGAAGTATTATGATAAAAACCAGGGCCACTATGGCTTGGCGGCCGGCTATTACTGCCACTTCACAACGCCCATACGCCGCTATCCGGACTTGCGGATTCACCGTATAATCAAAGAGGAACTGCATGGGCTGACAGCGGAGCGCGCCGCTGAGATAGCCTCCCAAATGCCCGCCGTGTGCAGAATAAGCTCTGTTACCGAGCGCCGCGCCGAAACTTTGGAACGTGACGTGCTTCAGCTGAAGAAATGCGAGTATATGCGGCAGTACCTGGGGCAGGAGTTTGAAGGCATTATCAGCGGCGTAACGAGCTGGGGCATTTTCGTGGAACTGCCCAACACGGTGGAAGGCGTTATCCGGCTTAATGATTTAAACGAGCCGTTCGAATACAATGCCCAACGTATGGCTCTGCTGGGCATACTGACAGGCAGGATGTATAAACTGGGCGACGCCGTCAGTGTGGCCGTGGCGCGTGTGGATCTGGAACAGCGTCAGATTTCATTTGAACTGAGAAAATCGAAAAAAGTCACCTAATCACATCTAAAGCCGCTTCAATGATATCATCGCCTGAATAGGCAATGTCAGGTTCTATGCCGACCCCGTGAATAGATACGTCTCCGGGGCCGGCGACCAGCATAACAGTGGCTTTCACAGCGAACCCGTCCAAGAGCGGTACGGTAATCTGGCCTATGCCCTTGCCGAAAGTATCCGCGCCCATTGTCGATATGTTGTCAGAGTTGCCTTTTAAGGATAAAATAAGGCCTTCCGCGGCGCTGGCTGTGTTCTCGTCCTGCAAGATTATTATTTTATCAAATTTAAAGTAGCCGTTCCCTCCGGACTTGACCATGTGCGTTATAAGAGGCATACGAAATTTTTCATAGCCCAGTACATCCCCGCGCTTTGTAAACAATTCGGCTATTTTATAGAAATCCGCGAGCAGGCCTCCGTAATTGGAACGCAGATCCAGCACCAGATTCTTGTACTTGCTTAATGTCTGCTTATTGGACAGAACAAAATCTTTGGTGTCGTCGGATATGTTGGGCAGCAGCATGTATACTGTTTCGGACGTAAGCTCTTCAACGCGGGCCGTGGCGGCGTCGGCTTTTTCCATGTCTTTGGAGAGCCTGTAATGTTCCGGCGTGTAAAGATACGTATATCTGTCTTGATTTATGGAGCGTATTTTTTCCGTAACTACGCTGATAACGACATCATCAAAATTCCTGCGATACCCTTTAACGTTTTCTTCGCCGATGGTATTGTCATATAGCTGATCCAACGCGTCCGTAAAGATATAATTGTCTGCGATCAGAAACTTAAAGGCCATGTAGTTGTAGTTTGAATATAACAGCAGCGCTGTAAGAATAAAAAATAAGAAAAAGCCATACTTGAAAAAACGGTATCGACGTACGGGGATCGGCTTGGTATTTGGCGGTTTGATTAAAAGCCCTCCTTTATTGAAATATAAGCATAGCATATATGGCGAACGGTGTAAACAGCGGAATTATCAGTTGAGGTACGAAGCGTGATGAATAAAATTACAATCAAGCAAGCAAGCGCAGGAAACCGACATTCTTATTCTCGAAAGTATTCTGCTTGACACGGTGAATTGGCTGAAAAAAATGGGAAAACCGTTATGGGAGACAGTCATTTGCCTATTGCGAACGACCCTCGTTTTGTGGCATACTTATTAAAAATTATTAATAGTAAATTATAAGGATGGTGATATAAGAATGGCAAAAATAGCTTTTATGGGCGCCGGCAGTACTATTTTTGTCCGGAACGTTTTAGGCGACTGTATGCAAAGCGATGTTTTGCGGGACAGCGAGATAGCTTTGTACGACATCGACGGGAAACGCCTCGCGGAGAGCGAAGCCATAATTCAGTCTATTAACAGGTCGTGCGGGAATCACGCCAAAATATATTCATATCTGGGCGTCGCCAACAGGAAAGACGCGCTCAAAAACGCCGATTTTGTTGTAAACGCGATTCAGGTGGGCTTGTATGAACCCTGTACCGTAACAGATTTTGAGGTTCCTAAGAAATATGGGCTGCGTCAGACCATCGGTGATACTCTCGGTATAGGGGGCATTATGCGGGCGCTGCGCACGATTCCCATTTTGACGGACTTTGCCAGAGATATGGAAGAGGCGTGCCCGGACGCCTGGTTTTTAAATTATGTGAACCCTATGTCTATGCTGACCGGCTATATGCTGCGTTATACAGGCGTTAAAACTGTCGGGCTGTGCCACAGCGTGCAGGTCTGCGTAAGTGGATTGCTGAACGGATTGGGTATGGAAGACGAACTGGAAGGATCCAGGTCGATTATCGCGGGAATCAACCACATGGGATGGCTGCTGGATGTAAAAAACAGGGACGGCGCGGATCTGTACCCGGAGATTAAAAAACGCGCCTATGAAAAGAACCGCGCGGAGAAGCACGGGGATATGGTGCGGTATGACTATATTGAAAAACTGGGGTATTACTGCACGGAATCCAGCGAACACAACGCGGAGTATAACCCGTTTTATATTAAGGCCCGATACCCGGAACTGATTGAGAAATTCAATATCCCGCTGGACGAATACCCGCGCAGGTGCGTCAGCCAGATTCAAAGATGGGCGGAAGAATACGCGCGGGTTACCGGGGAAAACGAATTACGCCGCCCTCGTTCATCGGAATACGCTTCCCGTATAATGGACGCCATTATTACTGACACGCCATATAAAATCGGCGGCAATGTGATTAATACCGGAGGTATGATTGAAAACCTGCCCCAAGAGGCCTGTGTTGAGGCGCCCTGCCTAGTGGACGGAAGCGGCGTAAGTCCGTGTCGCGTGGGGAAACTGCCGCTTCAGCTCGCAGCTATGAACCAGTCCCACATTAATGTGCATCTGCTGACCATTGAAGCCGCGGTTACGCTTAAAAAAGAATATATTTATTACGCCGCGATGATGGAGCCGCATACCGCCGCCGAGTTATCCATAGACGACATACGCGCCATGGTAGACGATCTGATAGAGGCTCACGGCGGATGGCTGCCGGAATATCATTGATGGGAAAGACGCCGGCTGATTATATTGAACGATGCTACGCCGGCTGGCTGGGCAAACTGATTGGCGTGCGGTTCGGCGCGCCGATCGAGGGATGGACATACGAGCGCATACGGAAGGTTTACGGCGTATTGGACGGGTATATAGACGCGTATCCAGAGCACTTTGCGGCGGATGACGACACAAATGTCCCGCTGGCCCTGCTTTCCGCGCTGTATGATTATACGCATACGAGCGATATAACCCCCGAACAGATTGGCTTGACGCTGATGAATTACGCCCCGTACGAACATGGCTTCTTTTGGTGGGGCGGGTACGGAAAATCCACTGAGCACACAGCATACACGAATTTACGTGAGGGTATAAAAGCGCCCTGGTCGGGCAGCGTGGAACATAACGGAGCGGCTGTGGCGGAACAGATCGGCGGGCAGATTTTTATAGATCCATGGGGGCTTATCGCGCCCGGCGATCCCGCGCTGGCAGCCGAATACGCCGCCAAGGCGGCTAGCGTCACTCACGGCGGCAACGGCATATACGGAGGTATGTTTGTCGCGGCTGCCATCGCGGCCGCGTTTGTTGAAAAAGACATTCGCGATGTAATCAACAAAGGTCTGTCTGTAATCCCTACAGACAGTGAATATAAGCGAATGGCTGATGATATAATAGGGTTTTATGACAGTGACGCGGCTGGCGATTGGGTAACGGCGTTCACATATATACAGGAACACTGGGGTTATGATCTGTATCCCGGAGTCTGCCATATTATTCCTAATTCAGCCGTGATGATCATGAGCATGCTATACGGTAAAGGCGATTTTACAAAAACGCTATGTATCTGCAACATGTGCGGTTGGGATACAGACTGTAATGTCGGTAACGTAGGCGCGATTATGGGGACGATGGCTGGAATTAATGGTATAGAGATGAGATGGCGCGCCCGTGTGAACGACGCGTTTGCCCTGTCCACATTAATTGGAAGCCGTAATTACCTCGACGCGCCGTGGTGTACGGCGTATATCGCGGCCTTGGGTTATAAAATAGCCGGAGAAGCCGTTCCCTCTCAATGGGCGCCGTTCCTTAAAACCAGTGAATTCCACTGCCATTTTGAATTTCCCGGATCCACGCACGGTTTTAAAGCCTATAGACCGGAATCAGGGGCATTTGAGGCTAATCTTGCGCAAACGAATGAAGAATCCGCGTCAGGCAAAGGCAGTTTGAAAATTGCCGTGGGCCGGATTAACGGCGTTGAAAGTTTCCGTGTCGCGAGGCGTACTCACTTCCGTCCGGCAGATTTTCATGACAGCCGGTATGATCCGTCTTTTTCCCCGCTGGTATATCCGGGGCAAACGCTGTCGGTTCAGGTAAAAGCCGGGAGCAAAGGAATTAAAGCCGCTTTGTACGCGCTGGACGCAAATTCCGGACGGATATTGACCGGAGAAGAAATACCTTCCAGCGAGGAACACTGGACAGAGCTGACATACAAGATACCCGCCGGTTCCGGTATATGCGTCGATGAGGTTGGCATCAGTATATACGCGGAAACAGGACGGCACAGTGATATTCTCGTATATGTGGACGATCTGACGGCTAAGGGGTTCGCGGACTACACGATAGATTTCAATAAGGAACGCAACGAATTGTGGAGCGATCATCACCGTGAAGTCAGTCAGTTTACGTATCTGAGAGGCATATGGCATATTGAAAGAGGCAGGCTTATCGGCACAGGCGCCGCGTTCGCGGAAACATACACCGGGCGTGTGGAATGGGGCGATATAGATTTTACCGCGGTAGTTTACCCGTTGTTTATGGAAACAACTCAGGCGCGAGCGGGCATAAGCTTCAGGGCGCAGGGCGCGATGCGTTCATACAGCGCGTCTTTATCCGGCGGAAAGCTGAGTCTGCTTAAAAATATAAACGGCG
>JAITDJ010000260.1 GCA_031282635.1 Clostridiales bacterium | reverse complement strand
CGTGGGTCTTTCAGATTTGTTTGTATTTCTTCCTTTATCTTTTGTATATTCATTTTTTCGCCCCTGGATTATTATACCAGAGGTTTATCGATTCGAAAAGTAAATGCTGTTGCCCTGGGCATGTAACATGTCCGCGATGCGTTTGCCATATGTCCGTTTTATTACTGTTTTAATAGCCAAACAAAAGGGAATCCATCGTTTTTTGATGGAATCCCTTTTTTGAGCGTTATTTATCCAGCTTCCCAGCCAGCAGATCCTCCGCGCTCTTAAACATCGCGTCCACATACTGTTTGCCCACGACGAACTGAATAGGGTCGTCGTCTTTCCGCACGGCGTAGAAGTCGTTGTTATATTTATAATACCGGGTTACCACATCAGGCTCGCCATTGTTCAGCTTATAGGAAATGGTTATTTCGGGCAGGCCCGTCGGAGTGAACGTATCTATGCCCGTGTCATATGACAGTCCTATAACCGCCTGATAGAATGTGCGGAAAGCCTTATCCTGAACCTCCTGGCCGTTAACCCTCGGGTGAATAAGCTTCTCGGGCGTCGGAGTCGGGGCGGGGGAAGTATTGGCGTCTTCCGAAGCCGGCGCTGTATCCGAAGGCGCCGGTACGTCCGGATCGGGCGTCGGAGTCGGCGTAAAGGTCGGCGCCGGCGTTGCGGTAACATATATCAATTCGTGATTCAGCACAGCGTCATAATTTCTGGAAACGGACTTGATCGTAAACGAAACCACGTCGTCGATATTGTGAAGCGACACAAACCGCATTGTAAATCCGAACGGGTTAATATCGTACAATGTGGTCAGATAAGATTTATCCATTACATACACGGAAGGCCTGTCATAGAATTTCACATATACATATGTTTTATTCTCATCCGCGTCTGTCACATCCGCCCTGTCGGCGTCGTCTCCGATTTCCAGGTGTATTTCGGCGGCTGCGTCTTTAAGCCACACGGTAAGCGAGGGATCGTCCAAACCGTATGCGGCGTAGTCTTCAGGCCGCGCCTCTACCAGGCCGCCGATATTTATGCCGTCCATGCCGTCCAGCACATACGTTTTAAAATTGGAATTGTACAGTTCCCAGCCTTTATACGGCTGCACCATATAAAGGGTAACCGCGCCGTACTGCTCTATGGCGGCGGCCAATTCTTCCGGCTCGCCGTCGTAAGCGAATTCGATCGCGTCCTTGTCCTTTTGTTTCACATATACGTATTGGAGCGTGTCAGCGGTAACCGCGGTCAGGGCTTTGCTTAAAATCTTGTCCATACCGTAAAACGCGCGTTCCCCGGTAGTGGAGTAAACCATATAAACAGCGGGATCGCCCTTAACCATAATATAGTAATAATCCTTTGCGGGCGACTGCATACCCACATAAACAGTCTTTTCCGTACCGTCGGTATATTTTATATTGATCTCGCCGTCCGGCGGATCCAGGCGGAATGCCTTCGGATCGCCATTGTCGGCTACTTTTTCCGCGGCGTCCAGGGAATACGCCATGCGCGCCATATTGTCCACAACCGTCTTATCAATTACCGCATCCTCAAAACCGGACACGGTAAAGCTGATATTCGGAGTAGGCGTCGGTGAAGAGGCAGGCGGCGCTGAAGACGGCGAATTATCCGGCGACGTTTCGACCGGCGCCGGCTGGGACGTTGGCGCCGGCGTCGGCAGTATAACCGGTAAAATGGTAACATCATTGTCTTTTGACACAAACCGTACAGACTGAATATCCCATTTCTGCTTGTCTATCAGGTTTACCGTTTTGCTCGGCGTTTCAGACGCCGCCGTATCGTCCGCCGGCCTGCCGCCCAGATAAAAATACGCCCCAATCAGCCCGCCCAACAGAACCAGGCATATCAGCAGGGTAACGCCTCTTTTCAACTGTATCTCCTCCTCAGCCAAACAACCAGACCGATTGCGATAATCGCGGGGGGAATAACAAATATGCTGACAGCCATCAAAAGGTATACCTGCTGCTGCGTCATAGTCAGCTGCTGATTGGCGCTGGGCTGCTTAGACGGTATATAAACCGTGTCGTCCTTATCCTGAAGCCAGTTAAGCGAATTAATTAAAAACAGATAGTTAGCCCCGCCGATTGTGCTGTTGACCGACTCGTCCACAATGGACGAAGCGGCCGCCACTACCAGTTTGGAGGTATGTTGCGTGTCGGTGGAAAAAGAGTCCGTGATCGCGACCGCCAGGTTAAAGGGACCGTCTGCGTCGCCGTCTTCTTTGGCTAAAGTCGTGGTTTCAGGGTTGGTCTTTCCATAAGCGACGGATGTGGACGTAAGCAGCGGTTCTATCTTTGTGGAATTTTTTTTCAGTTCCGCGAAATCAACTCCAGAGCATTGAATTAACAGCGGCCTGTAGTTTCTGTCTATAAGTGTCTGAGTCAAATCATGCGAAACGATATTGGGCAGCAAATATCTGGGGTTGTTCAACACGAAATGGTCGGCGCTGCCCTCGACAACCAGATACTCGCCGATCTTAACGCCGTAGGCCTCCAATACGCTGTTGAGGTTGGGCATGGGCACGAATACATTGTTTACCACAAACAGCGCGCGGCCGTCGTTTTGAATGTATGTCTTCACTTTATCTGCCGTATCCTCGATCCAGTCGCGCGCGGGCTGCGTGATGAACAGGATTGTGCAGTCTTCGGGGATATCTTCGGTAAAAATATCGAAGGTTTTTACATCATAATTAGCCATTGCTATTTGATTCTTAAGACCGTCGGGGATATCCGTTTCGTTGTTGCTGGTGAAGGTGTAAACCACGGATGTGTTTTCGGCCGTGACATAATTAATCGCGTTTGTAACCCGCGGCTCAATATCAATAGTTTTTACATACTGCTGATAAGTGTTCATATCATAATCCGTCGTGATCATATCGTTAGGGTTGATCGCGCGGAAACGGCCGCCGCTTTCCACGATCACTGTATTGACGGACAGCGCGCTCCCGTCTTCGCTGTATTTTTCCGCGAACTGCGGGTATAGGTACGGGTCTTTGTATTCGACGCTGATATGGCTGTTGGCGTTCGTATACTCCCGCAGCAGCTCCTTAAAGGTCAGCGGACCGACGGCGCTGGAAAATATATTGTTTTCCTCACCGGTTCTGACCAACACGTAAATGCTGACGTCCTGGCCGATTTTGGCAAGCGCTTCTTTAGTCTCATCGGAAATGCTGAATTTTTTGTTCGCCGTCATGTCGAAGCTTAGATCGAGGCGCCCCGCCACCAGGTTTACGATAACAAGAATAACGATCACTATAACGATCATCAGCGTGGAAAATGCCCCGTACCTGACCCTTTTGCTGATCAGCGAATCCAGTATTTTGTTCATAACTCCGTCCGCCTCCCTTACTTCCACCGTTTTTTCTCGATCGCGTTTACCGAGAGATAGATAAACAAAGCCGCGAAAGAGATATAGTATATAATATCGGAAACATTCAAAACGCCGTTTTCAAAATTCGTAAAACGCGACATAACAGAGACCCATTGGATACTTTTTGTGAGGAATCCGTCAAATAGTGAGGCGTCGAAAACATACAGCCCCGTTGCGACGGCTATCAAAATCAGGGCCAAGCCGCCGGTCGCGTAATAGTTCTTTGTGGCGTCATAGATAATGTAAGCCAGCACCGCGATAATAATGGCCACGAAGAGCAGCGAGATCATAGCGGCGGACGATGAGGACTGCGACGCGGTGACAATATTGGTAACCTGAGCGGCAATACCGTCCATAATATACATGAAGATCATGACAAAAAACGTTATAACTGCTGCTATGATCTGATTCTCCGTACACGCCGATATGAACATGCCAACGGAAATATAACACGCTATCAGCAGCGCGTAGCCCAGGTATACGACAAAAATTTCCGCTCCGGGCAATGTACCGTACGGAATTATCATCAGCGGAAAAATAAGCGTCAGACCCAGCCCGATACACGCCAGAACGAACGCGGACAGGAATTTGCCCAGCACTATAGACATAACGGTTATCGGAGACGTGAACAGCAGTTGATCGGTCCTCTGCCTCGCCTCCTCCGCGAATAGACGCATGGTAAGTACAGGCACCAGGATCAGCAGGAAGATAGTTATATTCGTCAGAGTATCCTGAAAATTTCCCATCTGATAATTCAGGTTGATGAGCGCGAAAAACACGCCGACCAGACCGACCAGAATAAACAAAAAGATATAGCCGATCCAAGAGTTAAAATAGCCTCGCAATTCTTTTCTGATAATAGCTGTCACAGTGACGCGCCCCCCTCACCGCCGGTAATTTGCAGGAAAATCTCTTCCAGACTCAAATCCATAGACTTCATTTGAAGAATAGGAAAATTATTTTTAGACATGCACACGAATATGGCCTCGCGGATATCCACATCCTCGTCGCCGGACATTTCCAGATCTACGGTTCCGGCCTCGTGGCTGCCGGCCGCGCGAACGCTCTTTATAACCGGGAAACTTTCAATCGCTTTAAGTATAAGCGCTTCCTCGCCTTTCACACGCACACTCATCGTATGGCCGTGCGAGAGTTTGCTGGACAGATGTTCGGTCGTGTCACTGGCTTTTATCCGGCCCTTGTTGATAATCATTATGCGGTCGCACACCGCGCTCACTTCCGACAGTATGTGCGAGCTCAAAATAACGGTGTGCTTCTTGCCCAGCCGTTTTATAACATCGCGCATTTCTATAATCTGCTTAGGGTCAAGGCCCACGGTAGGCTCATCCATAATAATCACTTCCGGGTAGCCCATCATGGCCTGGGCCAGGCCGACGCGCTGCTTATAACCTTTTGAGAGGTTTTTTATCAGCCGGTTAGACATATCCGTTATGCGCACCGTCTCTTTGATGTCCTCCATCATCTTGCGCCGCGCGCCGGATTTTACCTTTTTTATGTCCGCCACAAAGCGCAGGTATTCGTCCACTTTCATTTCATTGTAAAGCGGCGGGGTGTCGGGCAGATAACCGATGCCGCTCTTGGCTTTTTCCGGTTCGGCCAGTAAATCCACGCCGTTAATAACCACATCGCCGTCGGTCGCGGAGATATATCCGGTGATTATATTCATAGTGGTTGTTTTGCCTGCGCCGTTAGGACCTAAAAAACCCAAGATCTCGCCGTCGTCCACCGTAAAGCTGATGTCGTTTACTGCGTAATGCTGACCATAGCGTTTAGTCAGCTTTTTGACTTCTATCAAAGCGATCCCTCCGATAAGCTTATGTCTTCCAACATGCCTTAATATAATACATCCCGAAAATTAAATGTACAAGTATTTCCTATTATGGCTTATACGTTTTAAAAAAATTCTAATCTTCGTTTTGATATAACAGGCCTTTCTGAATTCGAGCGGATTTGATATAATGCGTAGCGTCGGATGAATTATCATTCGATACAATATCAAACACGAAAACAATATCAAACACGAAAAGAGGTTATTATGGGTAACGTAGTCATCAGGAAAGTTCGGGCCATTTTAACGGCGCCGAATAATATCAATCTGATTGTGGTGAAGGTGGAGACCAACGAGCCGGAACTGTACGGTTTAGGCTGCGCCACATTCGCCTACCGCGAAAACGCGGTTAAATTGATGGTGGAAGAATATTTCAGCCCGCTTCTCGAAGGGCGGAATGTCGCCGATATAGAGGATATATGGCATTTAATGAACAACAACTCTTATTGGCGCAACGGGCCTGTAACCAATAACGCTATTTCCGGAGTGGACATGGCCTTATGGGATATTAAAGGAAAAATGGCGAATATGCCCGTATATGATCTGCTGGGCGGGAAATCCCGCCAGGGAGCGGCCGTATACCGTCACGCGGACGGCGCGTCTCTGGAACAGGTTCTGGAGAACGTCCAAAAATTCATAGAACAGAAGGTGCGTCACGTACGCGTTCAGTGGGGCGGTTACGGCGGCAGGGCCGATACCCTGAATAAGCCGGACGGCGCGTCGGACGGCGTGTATTATGATCCGGATCAATACGTAAATAACACATTAAAACTTTTCGACTATGTGCGCGGTAAGATTGGCTTTGACACGGAACTGCTGCACGACTGTCACGAACGTATAACCGGTATAGAAGCCGTGCGCCTGGCTAAGCAGCTTGAGCCATACAGGCTGTTTTTCCTGGAAGACGTGCTTTCGCCGGAGCAGGGCGAATGGCTCAGGATGCTGCGCAGTCAGAGCTGTACGCCCATTGCGCTGGGTGAACTGTACAACAATCCGAAGGAATGGGATTATCTTATCGCAAACCGTCTGATCGATTTCATACGCGTGCATGTAAGCCAAATCGGAGGCATAACCCCGGCCAGGAAACTGGCTGTATTCTGCGAGCAGTTCGGCGTCCGTACCGCCTGGCACGGTCCCGGCGACGTATCCCCTGTGGGCCACATGGCTAATGTGCATTTGGATTTGGTAAGCCATAACTTCGGCATACAGGAATGGGCGGGCGTCAATGAGACGCTTCATGAGGTATTTCCCGGCAGCCCGCAGCTTAAGGACGGTTACGTTTACGCAAACGACAGGCCCGGCCTGGGTATTGATATTAACGAGGAACTGGCGGAAAAATACCCCTGTAAAACGCAGGTGACCACTTGGACGCAGACACGCCTGCCGGACGGCTCAATAAATACGCCCTGATGAACGCAGACAAAAAGCTCTCAAATAACCGAGAGCTTTTTTCATGAAAAGATCAAAACCTTACGTTTCGTGATATAATCACAATAAGCCGTTCACGTTGTTACGTTGGCGGTATTTTGGTTGTTAGACAGCGGATTGAGGTGAACCGCGTGGCGGCTAATAAAAAACCTAGGAAACAACCGGCCAGCCGGCCGAAAAAGAAACACAAACAAAGTAAGTAAAATAGGCCCCACGGCCATTTTTGTTACGTATGCGGCGAACATAAGGCCAACGAAAAATTCTCAGGACGCGGCCATGCGAACCACATTTGTAAGGCGTGTCAATCGCTGCCACAGGCAGAACGCAATGAGATGATCGCAGTACGAAAGATAGACAACATGGCGTTCCGTTACCTTTCTGAAACGGAGATTAAGTGGCTGCGCGGCAAGATGAACGACAGCCGCACCGAAGTTAGGGAGGCCGCCCGCGCTGCGCATGGCGTGAAGTTCCCACATTATGAGCGCAACATGATGAAAAAGGGCCTGACCACCTGGTCGCTTGAATTTTACATTCATGGCGATGTATGGGATGAGTACGGCGACGAGACTCCAGTTCATATGCGCTTTTTTGCGGACAGCGGCGGCGTAATGCGGCGTATTGGCTACTCTGCGCCGGAGGCTGAAATGGTTTTATAGAGGCATAGATCTGTGAACCTTGTTCTCCACAGCACAAATTCCCTCTTGACAATCGGGTCTACATGATGTAGACTTTATTTGAGGTCTACTGATAGTAGCACAGGGGGGGTAAACCATATGGCTGATTATAGGTTGGCAGAAATAGAATCTAAGTTCGCCGACTTAATTTGGGATAACGCGCCGATTAACTCAACAGAGCTTGTTCGGCTGTCGAAGGAAGTCATGAAGTGGAAAAAATCCACTACATACACCATGTTGAAGCGGTTGTGCGACAGGGGAATTTTCATAAATAAAGGATCGATTGTTTCGGCTCTTATAAACCGTGACGAGTTTTTCGCGGGGCAGAGCCGCCGCTATGTCGAGGACACATTTGGCGGATCACTGCCGCGTTTTCTTGCGTCGTTCATCGGTGGGAAAACGCTGTCCGATAAACAGGCGGAAGAACTCGTGAGTTTGATTCACGAGCATAAGGAGGGCTGAGATATGGAGAAGGTTTTCCTTTCCGTCCTCAATATGAGCCTGACGGCGAGTTTTGTCATCGCGGTCATTATGCTGGCGCGCCTACCACTCAAAAAAGCGCCGAAGATTATTTCCTACGCGCTGTGGGCGGTGGCGGGATTTCGGCTTGTGTTTCCGTTTACGCTGGAAAGCGTGTTCAGTCTGCTCCCATTCAAAGCCTCGCCTATCCCGCAGGACATATCAATGCAAGCCGTTCCTCGTATTAACAGCGGGATAACCGTCATTGACAACGCCGTCAGCGCATCATTGCCCGCCGCCGTGCCCTATGCGAGCATAAATCCAATGCAGGTAATTCTTGCGATAGGCTCTGCGATTTGGATATTCGGAATTGCCGTCATGCTGATTTACAGCTTTGTGTCAATCATATTATTAAAACGCAGGCTTCGCGGCGCGATACTTGTCGAGGGCAATCTCTGCAAAGCCGACAATCTCAAAACGCCGTTTGCAATCGGGCTTTTCAGACCGAGGATTTACATTCCAGCAGGGCTCTCCGATGAAGAATGCCGGTATATCGTTTTGCACGAACAGACGCATATTCGGCGGCACGACCACATAGTTAAAATGTTCGCGTACTTCATTCTGTGTCTGCACTGGTTCAATCCGTTGGCATGGATAGCATTTGTCCTGATGAGCGCGGACATGGAAATGTCCTGTGACGAGCGTGTGATGAAAGAACTCGGCGGGGAGATAAAAAACGCCTATTCGCTGTCGCTCGTTCGTGCTGCGGCTGGGCGTAAAATTCTAAACGGTAGCCCTCTCGCTTTCGGGAGGGCGGTATGAAGGAAAGGGTAAAGAACGTGTTGAATTTTAAGAAACCATCGCGGGTAATTATTATAGCAGCGGTGACACTTGTGGCTGTGTTGAGCGTGGGATTTGCTGCGAATAGGGCAAACAACAATATTACTGATCCAATCGACGTAACGGCAGAATATGGCTTTAATATTGATGAAGCTACAACGCTAATCGAGATGAATATACGGGATATGTGGGAAGGCAATACTTTGTCTGTCGATAAAGCGTTTGCACAGCTTGATAAAACTCAATGGGATAGAATCCCAATGGTTTTCGTTGAGAATCGCGCCGAAACAACATCATATAACGATGAAACAGTCCAACGTGTCGAGGAAGGTCTGCGTGTCATTATGTCCTCGCCGCTGACTTCCTCTAATCCGCAGGATTATATCAACGAGCATAATGAGGAATACGAAAATCTCACGGCGAAATATCCGGACGGTGTTCTGGACTATCTTCTTTCACAGTTTGAAGCGGGCAACACCGATGGTTTGCGCGGTCAGATTATGATGCGTATGTGCAAGGATATGCTTGGCCTACAAAACAATGTGACCGATGAATATCTCTCCCCGCAAGAGTGGTACAAACATCTTTCCATTATCAGTGAAATAACGCTTCCTGATTTCAAGCCCGATAACCCGACAGGAGTTTATGACGGCGAGTTTGATGGCAAAGCATACGGCGGAATTTTCAACTCGGCAATCATGAAATATTATGGCAATTCCGAGCGGGGATTTCTTGTGTACGCACCTACAATTTATGGTGTTTATGAAGAATCCGATAAGCTAAAAGCCTTTGTTACTGTTTATTATCAGTATTACCGTTTGTATGGTAATACTTTGGAAAACACAGGCGGCGGCGTAATACCGGGAGGGATTGTTTTTACTAAAGAGGATAGAACCGAAGGATGGGTGTTTGAGGAATATCTTGAGATAGGAACAGCAGGTATGCCGGATGGGATGTATTATAACGATTCTATCCAAAAACTCTGCGTAATGCCAGTTTCCGGGACAGAGATTAAAGGACTGGCTGAAAAGATGATTTCGGATTATACAAATAATAACCGTCAAGAAGTACTCACGCAAAGCCTTAAAGAACATTTGGCTGCGCAAGGTCAAATGGGCGTGTCGCTGAAAACACCGGGCGGCGAAATGATTCCTTTGACATGAGGAATAAGCAGACACGGGAAACCTTTCCATGTCTGCTTATTCTTTGTCGCCGTAGGGGAAGCGCAGCGGGCCGTGGCCGGGGCGGAATATTCCGAGGAAGAAATCCTTGCGGATGTCATGCGGCTGAGGTATGGGGGCAAAAGCGAATGGGGGTCATGTATAAACGTAAAATGGAAATCAAGTTTCATTTTACGCTTCCATCCTCGTAAGAGAAGAACCCCCGATCTCCGCCGACGTTATACATGACATAGGCTGGTACTAAACTGATAGACGAAACGGTATCAATTTGGTATAATATTTCTTATGCTACAAAATTATCTATTCAAACCAGAGGTGAGTTGTGTGGGCCGCTTGAAATTTTTGTCATACCGTGAGTTGCGAAGCTCTACCAGTCAAATCAGAGAGGCTTTAACCGGCGACGGCAAAATTATCGTTACCAATAACGGCAAGCCAGAGGCGCTGATGCTGCAAGTCAGCGAAACAAATTTAGAAGAAACATTGGCTTTACTGAGCCAATTAAAACTAGCGCGGGCCATTAACAATCTTCGTCAGGCGTCGCAGGATAATAGCATCGCGGACATGAGCATGGAAGAAATTGATCAGCAAATAGCTCAGTCCCGGCAGGAACGCAAAGTCCGGCAAGTGAAAGCAATCACTCCATGATACTAAGGGCGGTTCTTGATACCAATATTTTAGTATCTGGTCTCCTCTCTCCCCGTGGGAACCCGGCGCAAGTGCTAAACGCGCTCAGATTGAGGCAATTTTACCTTTTTTATAGCAACGCGGTTATTGATGAATATCAAGAGGTACTGGTAAGAAGCAAATTTGGCTTCCCATCTGCTGATGTTGACGACCTGGTGGAGTCAATTTTAAGCCTCGGTTATCCAGTTATTCCAGTGGTGAGCGTTGTTTATTTGCCAGATGAAGATGATCGGGCTTTTTATGACACAGCGCTCAGCAGCGCCAGCTATTTAGTCACTGGTAATCTCAAACATTATCCTGACGAGAATTGGATTATTTCACCCGTCGCTTTTATCAGGCTGCTGGATCAATCGGTGACATAGCGCCAATGGCTAACGGCTGCAACTAAAACTGTATTAGTCATTAGTTCAAAGCTTGATTTCTGTCCACACAAAAATCGAAAGAAAAAATATTTTATATTTTGAAAGGATTGGCTGGTTTCATTCGTATTCATGATAGAACTGTATATGAGTCTATAATACGCCGAACCGTCATCAATCGAAAGTTCAGTTGAATCTGACGAATTTCAGCCATCATTAAGCAGAGCGGCGTACCCCTTCAGCGCGGCCATATCCGCCAGTTTCTTCAAGCTTATCGCCCGGCCATGTCCCATTTACGTTTTCCATGCAAAAAAAGCCGCCTTATATAAAGGCGGCTTTTTTGTTGGTCGGCGATGAACTGATACCGCCGTACTGGAATATTTGTTATAACAGGCGCCCGTCCGGTTTGAGGACAGGGGAAAAGGGATAACCCGGCGCCTTACCTATTGTCATATCCTTTGATTAACTCATTGCGTTCCAAATATCTTGTAAACCCTCGCTGCAGGGTGTGGGTATTCTCCCGCGGCGCGTATAGTTCGTACGGTTCGTTTAAAAACCCCGGGGCGTAAAGTTTGTTTGCCTCCGGCTTTCGATAATCCATACGGTATGACGGCGCGGCTTCTTTTATCCTGTTGAAAATCTCGGCTTCGTCCCTGTAATTCAACCTCACGCCGCCGGAATTCGCGAGCCGCTGAACTATTTCCCGGTTACTCATGGGTAAAATACGCGGCAGGGCGGGACGTACAGCGGAAATGTTCCCGGTCGTATTTGTAAACGTACCCAGGCTTTCTGAAAACGCGGCGCACGGAAATACCACGTTCGCTTTTTCTGCGGTTTCTGTCAGAAACAGATCCTGTACGGCCAGGAATTGCAGTTTATCCAAATTCACGTGAGGGATATCCTCACCGAAGACAAACAGGCCGCAAAACCCGCCGTTTTCAACCCTATTTACGTATGCCGCGCCGTCTGTGTCCACTCCCATGTCGGATAAGCCCTGGCTGTTGTTGTTGGGTTTCAACTGAATAATACCGGAGCGCGGTTTATCAATATGCCCGGCTTTTACGGCCAAAACGCCTAAAAGGCGCGCCGCGTCATAGCTAAGTTCGTTCTGCGCGAACATAATGACAGCGTGTTTGGCGCTATAATAATCCGCGGCTATTCCCGCGGTGTTTTCCAGCAGCTTGTTCAGAATATCGGGCTGCTCGGCGGTATTCAGTTTGATATCCGCCCATTCGTCCAATTGCGTGCGGGTGTCGTTGATAAGAATTATTTTCGCGCCATTTTCTTTGGCATTTTTCAACCGCGTCGCGGCGATACCGTGCGTGTTGATCAGATCGCGGCAGAATACCAGAACCAGATCCGTGCGCTCCAGTTCCTCAAAACTCGCTGTGGAACCGTCAAAACCGATTATATCTTTAAGCCCGCTCCGGACGCCGCCAAAACAGAACACGTCATTTATTCTCAATACATCGCGGGCGTAACGGCTTATTACAAATATTTCTTCGTTGGTATATCGGTCGGATATGGAGACGCCGATAGCGTCGACGCCCCGCCACGCGGATACGCTTTGCAGCTTTTTAGAGGTATAAACAAAAGCCTCTTCATACGAAACTGGCGTCAATTCACCATTTTTTCGTATCAACGGCTGTGTCAGACGCCGTCTTTTGTTCAGCAGACCGAAACCGAAACGACCTTTAACGCATAGCAGGCCGTCGTCGCCCTCCGGCAGCGAACGCGTTAGCATTCCGCCGCCGGACGCCAACTTTATATGACATCCCACGCCGCAGAATCCGCAAACTGTATGCACATATTTTTCCTTAACAGGCACAGGCTTCCTAAATGACATTATCTCGCTGATAGCGCCGGTAGGGCAGATATTTACGCACTGCCCGCAGGAAATACAGCCGCTGAACGCGATAGGCGCGCCCATTTCAGGGACGACCAGCGTATCAAACCCGCGTTTGTACAGCCCCAGCGCGGCGAGCCCCATAACCTCGTCGCAGACGCGCACACAGAGACCGCATAAAATACATTTAGCAGAGTCCCTGTAAAAAAACGGATTACTGAGATCCACTGAGCTATTATGACGCGCTCCGGCGTATTTTTGTTTTCCCGCGCCGTATTCGCCCGCGTATGCCGCCAGCTTGCACTCAAAATAATCCGCGCAGCCGCACTCCAGACATCGCGCAGCCTCTTTGACCGCCTGTTCGGATGTATAGTTATATGTCACCTCGGCAAAATTATCGCGTCTGTCTATCGGGTTCAAAATCTCCCGCCTTTCCCGGGCTATTTTGGGCTTGTCCAGAAAATCGGCGGCTGTTTTGTCTTCCGTTGTAACAAATGGATCGGTAAATGGCAGAGGCTTTTTCAGGCCGTCCTTTATTTCATACCTGTCGTTCAGCCATCCGTCTATTACCAGAGCCGCGCGTTTAGCTTCGCCGATCGCCTCTATGGCTATGCCCGCCCCTTTGTTCGCGGCGTCGCCTATGGCAAACACGCCCGGCAGGTTTGTCTCAAACGTATACTCATCCGCGGCGACGGTCTTTCGCCGTGTTAATGTCACTCCGTCCAGCCCGGCCGGATCCAGAACCTGTCCTATGGCTATAATAACTAAATCCACGCTCAGGATTTCCGTCTCGCCCGGAAGCGGAACCGGAGCGCGCCGGCCGCTGGCGTCTGGTTCGCCCAACGCCATTTTTTGAAGGTTTACCTGTGTCACAACGCCCTTTTCACCTGTAAATGCCAAAGGGCTAACCAGATATTTGAAAACCACGCCTTCCTGTTCGGCCTCGATTATTTCGCTCTCTTCGGCCGGCATCTCCTCACGCGTGCGCCTGTACAGCGTATAGACCTCGTCCGCCCCCAGCCGTACCGCCGTACGGCACGCGTCCATGGCCGTATTTCCTCCGCCTACCACGGCTACGCGGCGGCCGCTGTAAACAGGATTATTCCGCGCTGCGGCGCGCAGATAGTCTATGCCCCCGACCACATTGCCCAATTCCTCGCCGGAGAGTCCCATTGGCGCGGAACGCCACGCCCCGACAGCCAAAATCACCGCGTCATAACGATTTCTGAGCGAGGCGAGGGTTATGTCCCGCCCGACGCGTATATTATTGCGCATTTTTACGCCAAGCCGCTGTATTACAGCTATCTCCGCGTTAAGCACGGTTTTAGGCAGGCGGTATTCGGGAATGCCGTAACGCAACATACCGCCCATCTCGTCCATCGCGTCGAATATGGTAACTTCATGCCCGCTCCGGCGCAGATAATACGCCGCCGACAGACCGCCGGCGCCGCCCCCGGCAATGGCTGCGCGTTTGCCCGAAACCGGATTGATTTCCGGCAGGTAAGGCTGTGCGGAGGTTAGATCCAAATCAGCGGCAAACCGCTTCAGATGCGCTATGCTTACAGGCTCTTCAACCAGTTTACGCCTGCATTCCTTTTCACATGGATGCGGGCATATGCGCCCGATGGACGCGGGCAGCGGAATGATATCCTTTATAAGCTTCAACGCCTCTTCAAACTGTCCGTTGGCTATCAGCCCCACATACCCCTGGCAGTCCGTATGGCCCGGACAATTCAACATGCACGGCGCGCGGCAGTCGCCGGCGTGATCCGAAAGCAGCAAATCCAGCGTCATCTTACGTGATTCGCGCACACGAGGCGTGTTTGTGCGTATAATCATGCCATCGGCGGCCATGGTCGCACAGGCTCGCGACAAGCGCGGCGAATTGTCCGTTTCCACAACGCACAACCCGCACGCACCGGATGATTTAACGCGTTCGTCATGGCATAGGGTCGGGATATTTATATCGTTTTCCCGCGCCGCTTCCAGTATAGTGCGGCCCTGTTCGCATTTCAGCTCCCGGCCGTCTATGTTCAGGTGAATCATCGGCTATTGCCCTCTCTTGTTTTGATTACGAACCGAATATATACTCAATCGCCTTCAGCGCATTATCCAGGCGTATAGAATTGACGATCACGGCGAGACACCGGCCGTCGGCGGGCAGGCTGTTATCAGCGAATAACTTGCATCCGTCCAGTTTAACGGCAAAGTATGCCCGCGTTCCATTTTCGTCCGCAGCTTCCATCAGTTTATCAGATAGACTCGAAAGCAGGCTGTCCGGCAAAATATCCGGCAGAGGCAGCAATAAACCCTGAGCCGCGGAGGTTTCCAGGTCATCCTGGTCTATCACGAATAAATCAAGCTCATTGGAGGCGATCATGGCGGTGAATTTCTGCTGATTTGCCATATCCATCTGCGGGTTGCCGCTGTCATACATAAAATACGAGCTGGTCACCTGCAGTGTCTCGCGTTCCTCAACGGTCATAAGGATTTCGGTAAGCGCTTCGTTTAAAGCGTTCATGCTTTCGTCGGCCACATAGCCGACGGAAAACGCGGTCTGAAGAAAAAGTTTTTTGGGCGGATGGATCCAAACCGAGTCGATAATACTGCCCGCGATAAACACAACAAATATAGTCGCTATTATGTGGATTTTATAATATTCACAGATATAAACGGCCTTTTCTTTTAGGGTCATCTCTTTGAGTTTTTTGCCTTCGACGGTTATGAAATTTTTAAAATATTCAGACACTTTATCCCTTCTTTCAAGCCGCGGCGGATACTTGACTGCGTTAGTATTCCACAATTCCGCTTACAGTTTTCAAAGCCCTGGGCAGGGCGTCCCTTGAATGGCCCCAGGGATCGTCAGCGCTGCGGTAATCGAATTTTTTAATAAACCAAGCCAAATCCGCTTCGAGGATTTCCATGCTTTTTCGCTGTATGGGGAAAACCGTGTCAAAAAAGGCGCGCCAGCCGCGTTCGTCGAGCTCGCGCGGACCTGCGTTTAAGAGCGTGACAAAATGCGTCAGACAAAACCCGCCGCAATGCTCCACGAGCGTATGTAACTCAGGGGTTTTCGTCCATATGTGGAACATTGTCTCAATGTACCTGTCAAGAGACTCGCCAATGCGCGCGCAGATACAGCAGCCGCTTTCTATACTTCGCAAGCCGGCGTACAATGACAATGGTGCCGCCCGCTCAGCGGATCTTGAAAAAAGGCCCGCCCGCTTTACGGGGTCGGCGCCTCGGAATTTATCTATTACGCGTATAATATGCTGTACATGCGTACGCATTATGAGTGACAGGCCTAAACGATTTTCCATGGAATACAACTTTTTCCAATGAACGGCGCAAAACCCCGCCTTATCCGTTTCAGCACGGGCATCGTCCTCCATATACGACGGCCCCAGCGTATATTCCAAGCTGTCCGCTTCCAGCTTAGACTTCATCAGGCATACAGGGCAGGACCTTTCTTCAGCGGCCAGTCTGAACGCGTCCGTAACAGGGATGGTGTAAATGTGTTCTTTCACAGCGCAATCGCCTCCAAAGAGAGTATAGCAAGAGGAAATATTATTGTAAAGGGCCGGAATTTTTCATTCTTTCATTAGAATTTGCGGGTTAAGACCGTATGGTCAGCTCTTCATTACTATTCCCCGCAGCTGCGACAGGGTATATTTTTTATCATAATTATGTAAATTTCATCATAATTATACAAGGGTATTTTTGTTTTTTACCATAATGCATTGACATTCGTCTTTAGAATTTGATATAAATAATCGTTGTCTAAAGTAATTTATTAATTATAAGAGTTGGGGGGGAGGGCATGTCTAATCTTGGCGACGAAATGAGCAGCGCGGGCCTAAGCGTAATGAACAGCGCCACGACGAAACTGCTCGGCATAATTACCGAAATCAGCAAGGGCGTCTTTCAGACTATTCTCGAGCGCACTTCAGCGGAATACAAGCTGAATCAAGAACAATTAAAAATAACAAGAAACCGGCTGCCGAAAGGCGCGGAAAGAAAAACATCCTTAGCCAATTACGCGGATCTGATAAGGTCGGGGTCGCCGCTGACCGCGATAGGCCCGAAAATGACACGGGAGCAATTTAAAGATTTTTACGCCCGCTGTAAAAGTGAAGGTATCGTTATTACGGGTTTGGAGGATACTCGCGATCGGGCGTCGCCCGGCAAACGCCAGTACATAGTGATGTGCAAAATCGAGGATAGGCATAAAGCCGAGGCGCTTGCAGCTCTTATAAACGAAGAACACAGAATCGAAGGGTCTAAAAAAGGGTTCGCCCAAGGCAGGTTGAATGAATATCAGGATAGGATTAAAAAGCGAAAGGAAAGCCCCGCGTTCAGGCAATTCGATAAAACGTCTGTTGATAACCATATCCGTTTTCAGAGAGATGAGGGTCGTTAGTGAAAACCGGGAAAAAAACTAATACGGCGTACGTTTTACCGGCGATTATCCTTGCGTCCGTTATTTATCTGGCCTTCAAATGCGGGGCGGCGTTCGCGGATCACGCCGCTGCCGGCGCAAACCCCGTTATGAAAATTAATATGTTTCTGGAGGGGCTGGAAGCCGAAATCAATGACAGGCCATTCGATTTCGCCTGGAATGATTATATTCGGAAATATCTTATCTGGGGCTGTTCGGTCTGGCTCATCGGTACTGTGTACTATTTTACGGGCCGGCGTAAATATATAGCCGGTAAGGAGCATGGCACCGCTGAATGGGCCTCCAGGAAAGACATAGCGGATCTTTTTTCCGAGAATGTCGCTAAATCCGTAATGAAGCGGGCGAAAAAAGACCGCGGGCGGCCTTTCGCCAAGCAAAACAGAGATAGAATCAACAGTATAAAAGCGAAATATGCGATATCCGACGCCCTGTTTACCGCCACCGAGCGTATCTGCATCCATAATAAAAAGCTGAATAATAACACACTTATAATCGGCGGCTCCGGCAGCGGCAAGACGCGGGGCTTTGTTATGCCGAATATTTTGCAGGCGCATAGTTCGTTTGTAATTACCGATCCAAAAGGTGAAATTCTGGAAAAATCCGGATACTTTCTGTCCGAAGTAAAAAAATATAAGATACGTGTGCTTAACCTCGATAATAAAGCGAAATCGGACGGCTATAACCCATTTGTCTATATTCATCCCGAAAGGCCCGGATACGAGGAACGCGTGCTGTCACTGATAGAAACGATTATCATTAATACGGACGGCGGCGAAAAGAAGGGCGGCGCCGACCCGTTCTGGGATAAAGCCGAAAGACTGTTCCTGCAAGCCATATTCTTCTTTACATGCGACGGCTTTGCTGAGGAAGAACAGAACATAAACACCGTGCTGACCCTTATCGGAATGCTGCGAATAGGCGAGGAGAAGGATAATTACAACAGTGATCTGGATATCTTCGCAGACGTATTTGAAGGTGAACGCGGCAAAGAGCATATAGGTGTTCAGCAATACAGGGAATTTCGGCAGAAAGCCAGCGGCAAGACCGCGAAATCCATAGTCATATCAGCGGTCGCGCGTCTTTCGCCGTTCAGAACGCCGTCGATACGCCGGATATTCAGTTACGACTCCATGGCGCTTGATCGCGTCGGGGAAGAATTGACCGCTGTTTTTGTAGTCGTACCCCCGACTGACACAACCTTTAATTTCATCGCGGGCATGTTATTTACACAATTGTTCCAGGAGCTGCAGTACTGCGCCACTGAGACGCATAAACGCAATGGGCGGCGTTTGCCTGTGCCGGTTCGGTTTATTCTGGATGAATTCGCCAATACGTGCACGATTCCGCAATTTGTCAAAATCCTGGCGTACGCGCGTTCATTCGGCGTCGGCATCGTACCCATACTGCAGTCGCTGGAGCAGATAAAGAACCTGTACAAAGACGAGTGGGGGGTAATTGTGGACAACTGCAATACATTGCTGTTTTTGGGCGGTATTTCACATATGGACACGCTTGAGTACATAAGCAAGCTTTTGGGTAAAGGAACGTTTGATAAACGGACTACCGGGCGCAGCCGCGGGAAACAGGGAAGCGGTTCAATGAACTGGGACGTAATCGGCCGCGAGCTTATGGATTCCTCGGAAATCCGAAAATTGCCGAAAGAAAACTGCCTGTTGATTGTCGGCGGCAGAAATCCGTTTTACAGCCGAAAGTATGACTACGCCTCGCATCCGAATTATCGTTATACAAGCGATGGAAACGCCGCGTATTCGTTTGAGTATACGCCGGCGCCGCCCGCCTGGGCCAGGGAAAAGGCTGCGGCGAGCGATTTTGTCCGTAATACGGAGATACCGGCGGATATACAGACAGTTTACGACTTTTTGCATGAAAACGCCGAATATCTGAGCCCGGTTTCGGACGAGCTTATCGGTTAACGCCGTTCTTGCTATTTTTAAAAAATATTGGATATGGAGGGTATTATTATGAAATTAAAATTCAGCGGGTTTTGGAGCAAATATGCGCCGGTTATCATATGCGTTTTGTTTTTGGCTTTTGTATTCTCGACGCGCACCGTATTAGCCAGCGGTACGACTGATCCGGATTCTTTATGGAAAACTGTCACCGACCTTATCGAAAAATGGGTAACCCGTTTAGGCGCTGTAGTTATGTTTGTAGGCGGGGTAATGTTTGGGCTGGGTTGGAAGAACGACGATGCGGAAGGAAAATCGCGCGGCGTCTCCACCATGGTTGCCGGCGGGATCGTAATCGCCGTCGCCGCCGTGTCATCGTCGTTCTTGGCGTAATATGTTCGAGTCGCTTAACTTACTGGCCGCGGCGGTAATTAATAAACCGGGCATATGGGATAATACTATACATTCCCTGAAAGACAATACAGTTTCGCTTGCTGTTCTCCTTGTACTCAGCGGCGCGTACTTCGCGGCGCGTATAACGCGCAGGCGCAAGCCGGTTGATGATATAGAACGGTAAATATTCTTCGGATTAAAAGGATGAATAGCTGTGAAAGACGTATTAGAGTCGCTTATTGATAACGCTCTGACCGGTTTTGATAATACATTCGATCAATCATTAACCATACTTTCAGGGGATTTGGATCAATGGATTGAAGTAGACAAAATCGCGGATCCGCTGCGCAATTTCTGCTATACGATTATAGGCATTTGCCTGCTGATTGAGTTGGCGCAGGTTGCTTCAAAAGTGGATATGTTAAAATGGGAGCACGGATTAAAGGTTATGGTTAAGATGGCGCTCTCCAAGGTTTGTATTGATATAGCCCCGGATTTTTTATTAGCGTGCTATAAGCAGTCACAGGCGTGGATTATCGGTATTAAGCTGGATACGTTTAAAATCGGTGAAACGGTTAAGGATTTAACCATAATGGAAATGGAAAATGTAAACGATTTTTTTGCCGTTATGGGAATGTTCGTATCCATGTTTATACTAATTCTGGCTGTCAAACTTTGCGGGCTGATTATACAGGTAGTCGCCTACGGGCGTATGTTTGAACTGTATGTCTACCTGGTCGTCAGCCCTGTGGCTTGCGCGTTTTTTCCGCTGGGAAATGGGGACGGAGGCGGAATCAGCCGTATAACCTCTAAATTTTTCAAGAGCTTTGCCGCTGTTTGCCTGCAAGGGGTAATGATGGCGGTTGTGCTTCGCCTGTTTGGCCTTATAATGGCCAATCAAATAAATTCTATGATAGACGCGATCGATCCTTCCGCCGGAGCGAGCGCTAAGATCACAGAGTATATTTTTTTAATGCTCTTAGGCGGGATCGCCTTGGTTATGTCTGTTATGAAATGCGGAAGCTGGGCTAAGTCTATTTTAGACGCCGCGTAAGGGAGGTAACAGCAGATGATTACGGTTAGAATACCTGATGAAATCCGTAAATACAAAGAAAAGATCATGTTCGGGCTGACCGCCCGCCAGCTTATAGCGACAGTGTTAGACTTCGCGGTTTGTATCCCGCTGTATCTTGTCGGCAGACGTTATATATCCGACGATATTTTATCCTGGATGATTATTTTAATCTCGGCGCCGGTTTTTTCAATTGGATATTTCCACTTCAACGGCCTGCCGATGGAAAAATTTATCGCGGCGCTCTTGAAATTTGAGCTGCTCTACCCGCATAGCCGTATATTCAAAACAGTAAACGCTTTTAGGCAATGGCAGGATCAGGCCATAAAAGAAGATACGCCAAAGCCGGGTTATCAGCGCTTTCTGGCTAAGCGGCAAAACTATCAGATGAGCCTTGAACGGGCGGTTCTCGCGGAGGAAGCCGACGAGAACGGCCGTTTGTATGCAAACGCGCCGCTGTTAACCGCTCAGAAAAGCAAAATCGGCGTTAATAAAAGTGTTAATAAGCGCAGGTTAAAGGAAAACGGCAAATCATATCTGCAAAAGGCCGCCGAGGCCAGAGAAGATAA
>JAITDJ010000084.1 GCA_031282635.1 Clostridiales bacterium | reverse complement strand
GCCTGCTGAACCTGAGGTACCGCCCGCTGAGCCTGAGGAGCCGCTTGCTGAACCTGAGGTACCGCCTGCTGAACCGGAGGGCCAACCCGCTGAACCGGAGGGGCCGCTTGCTGAACCTGAGCGCCCGCCCGCTGAACCGGAGGGGCCGCTTGCCGGTTATAATCCTGTATATAAATGTCCGCGGCAACATTTTTTTGCGGGTTCTGAATCCGCGATTTTGCTTTGGCGAGGGTATCAGCCTGAGTTTTCCGGGGATATCCCTGTTCTATCGACTCCAGTTTAATTTTACTGGAAGATATTTCGTACAATTTTGTAATAAAAGCCCCGATGGCTTCACGTATATTGTCTACTTCTTTTTCCGTAAGCGATGAACTGCAATCAAGCACAAGATAAACGAGCGCCGATTTGCGTTCATACATGAAGTCCGCCGTCTTGTAGCTAGTAAATTCACTATTCTGTATCCAGTAAGAGGAATTTTCACCGGGCTGCATATACCACTGGCGCACATTGGCTTCGTTGAAGTCGTTGTTGAGCGTCAATGTATAATAGATACTTGTCCCTGTGCGTTTTCCTTCTATCCGTCTTTTGTCGGCGAGCTTGATGCCATACGAATCCAGCGCTGTCAGTATATAGTTTTTATTGGCCTCGTCCCAGCTTATACGCGCGTCAACGTAGTATTCTGAAACATCCGGGTCTGTGCTGTTACTGTCAAAAGTCAGCCGTAACATAGTGTTTAAAGGGTAAGCCGGCGTGGAGAACATTAGATTCATCTTCGGCGTATATATGTTAAGCCCGTCGGCTATGTCAACAAGACTGCCATTCATCTCTGATACAAACTTAAACTCCGCGACATTCTCAGGATCGGATGCGACGGCCTCCAGAGTCTGTGAAAATTCAATATTATTTTGAATATCCTTGCCGGGGACTCCGATCGCCCACGCGTTAATTTTGACGCCGGCAATTCTTCTGCTGGACAACTGCTGGCTTATATACGTCCTGTAAGCCGCGCTGGTACCCCTCCGTCTGAAATCGCGATCCTCGATTGGGACAAAATCGGCATCGGTAGAGCTTGTATCAGTGCCGTCCGTGAACGTTATAACCGTAACGGAATCGATTTTCTTGGGAAGAACGCCATTTTTTTCCATAGCGGTTAAGTTTGCTATCGCCTTGTGATCCGCGTAGTACAGGGCGGTACCGTCCGATTTTGACGGCACATAGCTGCGGGCCAGGTATTCAAGCAGCGTCTGCTGTCCCGGCGCGTCCAGCGGGATCAACGCCGGCGACCCGTCAGGATTCTGGGTAATATCGGTTACTTTTCCGGAGAAGCCGATGATACCGACATAAATGCCTTCGTTCGAGCCGGCGGCCCCGCTCTGCGCGGGTTTCTTTGTGGAAGTAGCGCCCGAAGTAGCGCCCGTTGTTGGCCGTGGCGTCTCGTTTTCCGGCGTGTCATCATTGGGCCCCCGATTCGAAGACGATAGCTGTTCCGCCACTTCCTGTCTATTTATGCGGATAGGTTTTGTAGACGCCAAGTCTTCGTTTTTGAGGCTATATTCTATTTTGTAAAAATATTTTGAGATTGGCGGTTCTAAATTTTCATCCAAAAAGCTGCTTTGCAGGGGTTCCAATTCTGTTACTAAAGTATACGTTTTTTCTTCAAGGTCAAAGCGGTAGAGGCCCCAACGGTATTTTTCGGGCTTCTGTGTACCCATCCAGTTTATCGATACGAGGCGGGATGTCTCCAACACGGTATTTACAGCAAGCTTGGGGGCTTTTACACCACCGGCAAAACCATATAAAGCCGGAAACGAGACAAATACTACAATAAAAAAAAATTTTAGCTTCTTGTACATTGAGAATCCTAATCATATTATCGGAGTTTAATGGCAAAATATGAACTATAAGTGGGCACGGGCTCAAAACGAAACTCAACGCGAAGCGTTGAGTTTCGTTTTGAGCCGTGGGGTTTGGCGATTGGCTTACGAGACAGCCGTTAGCGGTTAGTAACTAGAAATGAGAAACGGAGGGGTAAGGGTTATTTTTTACCCTTTACTTTTCCCCGCCGCCTGAGTCGATCAGTTTTATGTCTTTCAGCGTGTAGCGCCGGCCTGCCGGCATACCGTTTGCGAAGGTCATATCGACATAGCTTTCGGTGCCCTCGACAGTAACAAACTGCTGCTGAAGGTTTATCAGCAACTGCTGTTCCTCCTTGCCGATATGCCATTCGCGGTCTTTGCCGGTAACGACCAGTTCCGGAAATATGGCGCTGCCGACCAAACGCACCCGCCCGGATACGCGGACATGGCGGTTCTGGGGCGGAGCGCCGCCCCCGCCGGTGTCCTCACCGGCGGGGGCGGCCAGCTTCACGCCTCCGCTTTCCAGCCGCTCTCCGGCTTTCGCTTCTCTTTCGCCGCCTCCAAGGGCCGGCACAAGCGCCGGGGAACACAGAAACAGCAGACCGGTAAAAAGCGCGGCTATATAAAAATTATTCACCGGTGGAATTCCCCGTAAGTACGGCGTTTTGGAGCGGGGCGATATTCCGCGTCAAGGCCTCAGTTTCCATGGGGAGGCCATTGCGGGCTAGCATATCGCGGGCATCGATCCGTACCGGCCCCCGCTCCGCCGCTCCGCTCATGCCCAATTGGAGAACGCTTTGCCACACGCTCGCCGTTTCCGCCCTGCCGGTAAGTTTGCCGGTTTCTTTAGATCCGCCGCAGTCGCTGTTCGCGTTGTATGTAAGGAGCGCCCCGCCGGAGTATGTAGAGCTGGGGCTAACCGTGCCTTCATCGCCTTTTTTTAATCCAGCGTATCTGATATTACTGCCGGAACCGGAAGCGTAAGACGAGGTATCGCCATTGTTGGAGGTTATGCTGTACACAGCCTCGCCCGGCAGCAACGGCAGGTTGTCAACAGCGGGCGCGGTCTTCGCTTTTACATTTTTTAACATAGAATCGTTTTTATAACCATACTTGCCGCTCTCCGCGTTGATATAGTTTGCCGCCAGCCACGCTTCGAGCAGTCCGCTCCACGATTTATCATTATACCACGATATATTCTTATGCGCCGCGTTTACCACAGCATTGTAATCATGGCTGGTCGATGTGATAATGTCTTTGTAAATATTTTTACCGCTGTCCTGATGTATGCGCAGCCACTGAAAAAACAGGTACACGGTTGCGTAATCGTCCAGAATCGAATCGTCGGCGAGATTTCCCCAGACAAAAAAATTATTCCCCTTTGCTATGGTTCCCCGCCGGTCGTCATTAAACCAGTCGTACCGTTCCTTTACATGAGAGCCCATGTAGACATATTCAGCCGCGCTGGAAAGCCCCTCATCTATCCATGTATCCATCATCATAATACCCGTCTGGTCATTCCGTTTAACCAAAGTGGTTACAAAATTCATTAAATGCTGCATCTCGTGGGCTAGTATAGTATATGATTCCGCCGACTCCTGTTTTGACGGGTACGTATCCAGATAGATCATGTCCATTTCGTTGGAACGAGTACTGGAGCCAGAATTATACATATAAAAATTAACCGGCGTAAAATAACCCGCTACATAACTGCCGTTTGCGGTATAACCGTCTTTAATATCCAGCAGCAGTATGGTTAACTTTCCGTTTCCATCCGTAAGCCAATCCGCCGCTTCCATAATATTACCTTCCATTACATTGCCGTCAGACAGCTCCACCTGTACCCCATCAATACTGAAAGCGGCTATCATTTTGTCGTAAATATTTTTGTCATACTCGGCGGCTATCTTATTGGCAGTCGCGATATCGCTGATATATTTCATGGAAGCCTGCTCCACCCAGACATTACAACGCTCCCCTTCCGCCAGCAGATCCGCTTTGAATGAGTAAAAGCCATTTGTTGTTAAATCCTGCGCCCAGAAATCCTTTGTATCAAGAGCTTTACCGTTTTTGCCGGCGCTGCCGGAGGCTTTTTCATAAGTCTCCACCGTATCAATATTTTCACCGGGCACGTCGGAGCAGGCCGGTACCATGAGAACGGCCACTGTCACAATCAAGGCGGCGCCGTAAATTCGCGGAATGGCGGAGGCCATCCTCTTTGCTTGCATAAAAATTCCCCTTCAAAAGTATTTAATCAGCCATTCGCAAACATGATTTATACATCGCCGCAAAAAAGTTTGCGCGCTTGCCGCGAGGTGGGCCATTAGTTATTAAGGTAATCAGTATTAAAGTAATCATATTGATGATTCTTCGTCAACGCGAGTTTCCGCCGCCTCCGCCGCTTGCGGCGGAGGCGTGTCATCCCGCACTATTCTGTCCACTCCTACCACGAAATCAGGCTTCTCTATGTTCACGATACGGACACCCTGGGCGGCGCGGCCCATCACGCGGATACCCTCAACGTCAACCTTTATCGACTTGCCCTGACTCGTGATGCACATGATCTCCTCGCCGTCCTTGACGGTAACGCAGCCTGAGATCTCGCCCGTTTTTTCGGTAACGGTGTATATCCTTTGGCCGCCCGTGCCGCGACCGTGCGGCGCGAAATCGCCGAAATCGACCCGCTTGCCGAAACCGTATTCGGAGATCAGCATCATAGC